>DCGK01000092.1 GCA_002315235.1 Ruminococcus sp. UBA1780 | reverse complement strand
CAGGCAATGTGGGATGATATACGTGCAGCATATCAGGAGGATATTGAGGAGAAAGCTGCTAAAGCTGCTTTTGAAAAAATCAGAGCTGATAAAGCTGAAACCAGAGCTGAAAAAGCAGAAAATCAAATTTGCCGGAACGTTGCAATAATGCTGAAAGATCAGATGTCGGATGAGATGATACTGAGGTATACCGGAATATCTCCGGAAAAGCTGCAGGAGATAAAGGAAATCGGAGGTCAGACAGCAGCAGCTGAAGGAAAATAATACAGCTTATGGGCAATAGTTGTGGCTTATAGCAAAATGGTATTTACCGCAGTAGACAAGGTTTGTTTACTGCGGTTTTTTTAGTTAACAGTGCGGTTTAAATCATAAAAAACGAAGAAAATAAATTTATTTTGACGTTCACTATAATTTTCATTTAATGCTACAAGTAATTTCAGAAATATGATATGATATAATATAACATAAGTATTGTACGTACTGGCAATGTTATTACAGATACATTTCAATAGGAAGAGTAAGAAAAACAGACTGATTTTATCGGCGCATGGCCATGTGTCTGACGTGGACTTTTAACTTGAAAAAATTATTTTCGGAAAATGAGACTTTTCTGAATGCTTAATTGTTTATATAGTGAAGTCAGAAAAACGGATACTGAAATTATAATGAAAGGTAAATTTATTATGGCGTTCACTGTAATATAACAAAACAGAACTTTTAAACAGAAAGGAGGAGGTTATCGTGAATGCAGACAGGCAGCGTGAATTTGATGAAATTTACGGGCGAAATATAGATACGGTTTATGCCGTGGCGTTACTTCATCTGAAAAACAAAAGCGATGCAGAGGATGCTGCACAGTCAGTATTTATGAAGTATCTGACTGCTGAACCGGAGTTTAATGACAGAAACCATGAAAAAGCCTGGTTTATTACGACGGTCAGAAATCACTGCCGTAACATTACCAGTCACTGGTGGAACAGGGGAAGAGTCGAAGAGGAAAGAAATGAAGAATGCTTTTCAGTATTTGCCGACGAACCTGACGGAAATCTTACAGAGGCTCTTATGAAGATACCTGAAAAGTACCGGGAGATTATTTTTCTGTTCTATTATGAGGAATATTCCGTAAAGGAAATTTCAGCACTGACGGGCAGAAATGAAAGTACTGTGAGAACCGGACTTCAGCGCGGAAGGGAAAGACTGAAAAAGATAATAGAGAAGGAGGGTATGTACAGTGGAAAAACTGAAGTCATCAGAAATGTTTGAAAATCTGAAACCATCTGAGGAACAAAAGAAAAAAATATATGAAAAAATAATGCTCAGGAACAGTGAGGAAGAAAACAGGGAAATCAGAATTGTAAGTGACAACCGTTTCAGTATGAAAAATATATTATATCCGGCAGCAGTACTTGCCGCTGTTACAATCGCGGTTGTTTCATCATTTTACAGCTCAGGCAGGGATGAAGCGGTGAACACAGTGCCTGCAGGAATACCTGAAATTTCTGATATGCAGACGCCGGTAAGCATATTTGACAGTGACGCTGAGTATACTGCCGTAGTTTACCGGGGCAGTGTCCCTGAGATGAAAACCCCGGACGGTATTTACAGAACAGAAAAAAAATATACCGCCGGCAATGATCTGACAGCAGTGAGCACTGACGGTTCAGAATGGATTAAACCCGGAAATATAAACGGTATTGATGCAGAATATATAAAGGATATATCAGTCTTCGGAGATAACATCTATATCACAGGAGTAAACGACAGTCCTTTCATAAAATTTCTTTACAGAACGGACAGTGAGTTCCGAAGCAGCAGACTGATATGTACCGGCTGTATAACCGGGTACTGTGAGCTTGACGGAGTGCTGTATGTTCTGATGTATGAGGATACTGAAGGCAGCGGTAACGGAAATTATATTTTAAAGCAGTATTCGGAAGACGGCTCCGAAGCCGGATACGCAGTAAGAAAAGCTGATTTTTCCGGATATGATTTAAGCCTGACAGATATAACTGACGTATCTCTGACTGTCACAGACGACGGAGAAATTGCGGAAATCTGCAGCCGGGAAAAAAAGATATATATCTATGACAGCGATATGAACCCTGCGGATACCATCGGTTTTCCAGAGGATGATTTATACGGGACATACTTCGGAAGCAGCGGGAAAATAATATCCACAGATATGAAAAATAATGTAAAGGTTTATTCACTGGCTGAGGGTGAGCTTATATGTGAAAATACTGTTTCGTTTGAAAATTCAGTAATTGTGAAGTCTTCAATGGGTAACAAATATGATCTGATATATTTTAACCGGAAGACTAATGATTACTGCGGATATGATGCTGTGAACAATACATCGGAATATTTATTCAGGCCGAAAAAAGGTGCAGGTTCATATGCAGGCTGCTTCAGTGCGGACGGAAAGACCTATGAGCTTTTTACCCCGTCAAATGAAAACTACGGATACTGGAATATTTCAGCGGATGCAGACGGCTCTGCAGGAAAAAGTTTTAAAATAACCGAGAAGAACTCCGGCGGTGTCAGGAAGCTGGAGGTTGCAGCCGAAGCGGGTTTCGCGCAGGAAACCCGCATAATCAGTTTTCAGTCTGACTGGGAGATTGAAGATATATTTGTTACTTCTGATAACAGAATAATGCTCAGCATTTATACCGGCTATTCTGAAAGTGAGTATTTTCTTAAGGAGCTTGATACTGCAGCGATGGAGCTTAAGGATGTAAGATGCACAAACAGGGCATTTCTAAGATCAGCAATGAAACAGACAGGAACCGGAAAATACGAAGTATTTTATGCTGATGACAGGGGAATTTACGGAACAGAAAATATCAGCAGAGCCGGCAGCGGCGAAATGATTCTTGATTTCAGAAAAGTAAATTTTGATTTTGACTACACGGATTACGAAATCAGATCGGCTTATGAAATAAGAAATTTTATTACCGGATTTTCAGTAAGCGACAGCGGGGAAATCTGGCTTGAAACAAGTAAGAATATTGATTTTAAACTGGAGAAGCGCTGATTTAATCAGTTTTTCCCTGAAATCAGAGTAAGAGAACGGAGAGAAAAATACTATGAATATGAAAAAGACAGGATACGGAATAACAGCATTTATAATCTGCACAGTGGCAGCAGTATTCATGACAGGATGCGGTGAAAAGCCTGCAGAACAGAATGAAGCATCACAGGTGCCGGAAACAGCAGCTCAGACAGAACCAGCTGATACACCTGAGGAAAATATGCATGCTGAAACAGATGCACCGCACACATTCGAGATCAGCAGCATAAGCAGCTTCGTGCTTACATCCGAAAGCATTTCAGACGGAGTATGGAATCCGGTTATAACAAATACAGCCGGCGGCTCAAATGTTTCTCCGCAGCTTTCATGGGAACCTGTTGAAAACGCGGACGGATATGCGGTTTATATGATTGATACATCTGCAAAGAACTGGATGCACTGGAAGTCAGCTGATGTCAAGGAAACAGAGCTGGCTGAAGGCTGGGCGGATAAAACTGAGTACATTGGTCCGTACCCTCCGGGAGGAACTCATACTTATGATATCTATGTTTTTGCGCTTAAAAATTCGCCTGAGGAAATCTCCGGAATGTTTGACAAAAGCAATGATAATTTCATGAGTAACTGGCAGGATATCATGACTTCACTCGACAGTCCGGACGGCTGGCCCGGTAATATTATTTCGTACGGATACCTTAGCGGTACGTATACTGCAGGAGAATAAAGAAACGGAACTTTGTTTTTTTAATCTGTAAACTAATAATTAAACAAAAAAAGGGCTAATTTCTTTAATAAATAAATTGACCATTGCTTTCAGAAATGATATAATAATGATGTAATAAAACATAAGCAAAGGCGCTTTCGGTTATACCGGAAGTGCCTTTTTGCTGTGCAGTAACGAAAATCTGACTGTTCGGTTACTGTAATCACATGAAGAAACGGAAGTGATAGCAATGAGTGGTATTAAGGTTGAGCAGTTTACACAGGCAGTTGGTAATGCTGATGAGATTAATGAGCTGCTGAGAAGATACGGAGTAAAATTTGGCATATATAAGAACGGTGTGTTTAAGGAGCAGTTCTTTCCTTTTGATCCGATTCCGCGCGTAATAAACGCAGAGGATTTCAAAAGTATAGAGAAGGGACTTGTTCAGCGTGTTGATGCACTGAACAGGTTCCTTTTTGATATTTATCATGAAAAAAACATTGTTAAGGACGGGATTGTTCCGGAGGATTTTATCTATATTTCTTCGGGCTATCTTGCACAGTGTGAAGGAATAAGTCCTGCTAAGGGAATATACAGTCATATATCAGGCATTGACCTTGTTCAGGGAAAAGACGGTGAGTGGTACATACTTGAGGATAATCTCAGGATTCCTTCAGGTGCGTCATATCCGCTTATAGCAAGAGAGCTTACCCGTATAGCATGCCCTGATGTTTTTGCAGAAAATAATGTAACAGACAACAGAAACTATGCTGACCTTCTTAAGGAGACGATGGAAAACGTAAACTGCGGAGGCATAAGAGCTATACTTACGCCGGGACGCTACAATGCGGCATATTTTGAGCATTCATATCTTGCTGAGCATACCGGTTCTGTACTTGTTCAGAATGATGAGCTTTTTGTTGAGGACAATATTCTCTATCACCGCACATATTCTGGCGGCAAAACAAGAATAGGCGTTCTCTACAGAAGAATTGCGGACGAATACCTTGATCCGCTTACATTCCTTCCTGAATCACTTATCGGTATTCCTAACCTTATGGAAGCGTACCGTGCAGGAAATGTTGCGATAATAAATGCACCGGGCAACGGCGTTGCTGATGACAAGGGTATTTATTATTTTGTACCTAAAATGATAGAATACTATCTCGGCGAAAAGCCGATTCTGAAAAATGCGCCGACATATCTTCCTTTCTACGAAGAGGACAGAAAATATGTTCTCGAAAATATCGGAAAACTCGTAATCAAGGATGTTGCCGAGGCAGGTGGATACGGTGTCGTTTTCGGAAGCGATCTTTCTGATGAGAAGCTTGAGGAGTTCAGACAGACAATCATTGCCGAACCAAGAAGATTTATTGCGCAGGAGGTTATTGACTTCCTTGATCTGCCGATACTTGAAGGGGGAGAGACAGTAATGCGCAAGGCTGATCTCAGAGCATTTGTTCTCTCAGGAAAAGAAACAAAGGTGTGGGCATCAGGACTCACAAGATTTTCAAGAAATCCTGATTCATTCGTAGTTAATTCATCACAGGGCGGAGGTTTTAAAGATACATGGGTACTATCTCGATAGAACACGGCGATCATCTTTACTGGCTGGGCCGGTATACTGAAAGGTCCTTTACAACACTGAAGGTTCTTCACAAAATATTTGACAGGATGATTGACGAGGATCACTGCTATACAGAATACCTTTCATGTTTTGGTCTGTCAGATATTTATGAGGACAACAATGACTTTATCAGACATTTTCTGTATGATAAAAACAATCCGAACTCACTGGCGTTCAGCCTTGAACGTGCGTATGACAACGGAATCGTACTTCGTGAGGAAATTTCCACTGAGGCACTTTCATTCCTTCAGATGGCAAAGGATACACTGAAAAAATCCGAAAAAATGCAGAATCCGAGACTGTCACTTATTTCACTCGAAGACAATATTTACGGATTCTGGGGCTGCATCTACGAGTATATCTACGATGCTGAAATAAAAAATATTATAAAGTGCGGAAAATCTCTTGAACGTCTTGATCTGTATCTGCGTCTTGACTATCCTTACCGCAGTATCAGAAAGGCATACAGCAGACTCACAAGAAACCTCGAAAGTATTCCGGAGAATACACCTTACCGCTATAACAGCAAATTCCTTGATGAGATTTCAAATGCAGTTGAGTCTGCAGATAAATATGATAAATACAGTTCCGAAGCGCTGACGGCTCTTGAGCATATTTTTGACAGACCGGAGGTGTCGGCATGAGAAATGTAAATTTCAGCTTTACAACAAAGATTACATTTGATGACTATGTTCATGACCACAGTTTCGCGCTGAGAATAATACCTCCTGAAACTGAAAATCAGCATATAGTATCGTATGATGTGAAGATTTCTCCTTTTGTATCCACTCAGCAGACAACCGATGCATTCGGCAACAATGTTACTGCCGGTTATCTCCGGAATGAACACAGATTTCTGGATTTTGAAATAAGAGGCAGGGCAGAGGTTAATTCTGAAATAAAAAGAACTGACTATATGCCGTGCTATCTTTACAAGTCGGAGCTGACTGCACCTGATGAGGAGCTTGCTGCTTTTTATGCAGAAAACCGTGACAGATGCAGCAGCACGGATCCGGACACCAGAGCAGAATTTTTCAGCGGGCTTCTTTCTGAAACAATGACTTATCAGAAGGGTGTTACCGATACTGATACGACTGCGGCAGCTGCATTTAAGCGCAGAAGCGGTGTGTGTCAGGATTTTTCTCACGTGCTGATTTCACTGCTGAGAATGGACGGTATTGCAGCAAGGTATATTGCAGGACTTGCTTTCTGCGACGGTGAGACACATGCGTGGGTTGAATACTGGAACGGAAGCTGCTGGAACGGAATTGACCCGGCAAACAACTGCAGAACGGATGACGGATATCTTGTCGTTTCACAGGGACGTGACTTTCGTGACTGCGCAGTTGACAGGGGTGTAATGTTCGGAGGCTACTCCAGACAGCTGCATCTTGTAAGGACAGAATTAAAATGAAAGGCGCAAACAGATGATTGAAACGATTGCTTCTGCTGATCTTGCAGTAAATGAAAAACTATGTATTCAGAAGAGAAGAATACAGAACGGAAACAGCACCAGAAGACTGAGCTTTGTTACCGGGACCCACGGCGATGAGCTTGAGGGTCAGTATCTGGCATATATGCTCGGAAAATACATTGATGACAATATAGATATGCTGGATGGTATTGTTGATATTTATCCGGCACTTAACCCTATGGGAATTGATTCGATAACACGCGGAATACCGATGTTTGACCTTGACATGAACAGAATTTTTCCGGGTACAAGACACGGTACGATGATGGAGGTTATATGTTCATCGATAGTCGATGATCTGTCAGGCTCGGATGTCTGCATTGATGTGCATTCAAGCAATATTTTCCTTAAGGAGCTTCCGCAGATCAGAATGAGTGTTCCGACATCTGAGATTCTTCTTCCTTATGCTGAGCATCTTAACGTTGATTTTATCTGGGTGCATGAGTCAGCTACTGTTCTTGAATCAACACTTGCACATACACTGAATACAAGAGGTACAAAAACTCTGGTTGTTGAGATGGGTGTAGGTATGAGAATAACCAGAGAGTACTGCGAACAGCTCTTTGACGGACTTGTAAATCTTATGGTGTATATGGGAATCTGGAAAGGAGAAGCACCGCAGGTGAGAAAGCCTGTAACTTCCGTTAACCGTGAGGTCGGATTTGTAAATTCCGGTGCAGCAGGAATTTTTGTTCCGTCTGCAAACTTCGGTGACGAGGTTAAGAAGGGTGACTACATAGGTGACGTTCTTGATCCGCTGACTTCGGCTGTGGTTGAACGTGTTGAGGCTGTATGTGACGGAATGATATTTACTCTTCGTGAATATCCTGTTGTGTACGGAGGTTCTCTTATTGCCAGAATACTTGAACCGGTTAAGGAGGGTAAAGCAGAATGAAGAAGAAAGTACTTTTCTCACTGAAATCACCTTACCGTGGTCATCTTGATGTTACTGGATTCCGTTTCGGACATGGTGAAAAATCAATAGCTGTTGTAGGTTCCATGCGAGGAAATGAGGTTCAGCAGATGTATGTCTGCAGTCGTCTTGTTCAGGAGCTTAAAAAGCTTGAAGCAGAGGATAAAATTACAGAGAACTGTGAAATTCTTGTTGTTCCGTGTGTCAACTATTATTCAATGAACATCGGCAAAAGATTCTGGGCAATGGACAACACCGACATCAACAGAATGTTCCCGGGCTATAATCTCGGAGAAACAACACAGCGTATCGCAGACGGCCTGTTTACAAAAATTCAGGGCTATAAGTACGGCGTTCAGCTCGCAAGCTTCTATCAGCCTGGTAATTTCATGCCGCATGTAAGACTTATGGATACAGGCTTTACTGAAACTGAGATTATGAAGGATTTCGGGCTTCAGTATGCAATTGTCCGCAGGCCGAGACCTTATGATACTACAACTCTGAATTATAACTGGCAGATATGGGAGACAAAGGCCTTTTCCGTATATGCCAATGCTACTGATACAATTGATGACAAATCTGCGGAGGAAGCAGTACTTGCCATTCTTCGCTTTATGTCAGCCAGAGGAATTATAAATACACATATTCGTCCGGGTTACTGTACTGAGATAATACGTGAATCAGCTGCAGTTCAGGTTCAGTCAGAGGCAGCCGGAATATTCCGCAGTGCTGTTAATGTCGGCAGCAATGTTGAACGCGGTGATCTTATCGGACGCATTATGAATCCTTTTGACGGTGAAACAGTGTCTGAAATAAGAACACCGGTTTCAGGTGTAGTTTATTTTGAATACAATGCGCCTCTTATAAATGAAAAAACGGTATGCTATAAAATCATTACAAACGACAGGACGGAAAAGAAATTCTGATGAGGAAAAGAAAAATTCCCGGCATAGGTGCAAGAATAGTAAAGTCAGGTGCAGGTGTTCTCATCTGCATGCTGATTTATTTTCTCAGAGGAAATGAGGGCATGCCTTTTTACAGTGCACTTGCAGTTTTGTGGTGCATGAGGCAGTATACCAGAGAATCAGTGAACATGGCCGTTCAGCGAACGATAGGAACATTTATCGGTGCTGCATACGGCCTTGCAGTTCTGCTCGGAATACAGTGCTTTGAGCATGTAAATGTCATGGCCGTATACTGTATATGTTCTCTTATGATTATTCCGATAATCTATACTACAGTTCTCCTTGACAAGAAAAATGCTTCTTTTTTCTCGTGTGTTGTTTTTCTGAGTATCACAATCACTCACAGCTTTGATACAAATCCTTTTGTTTTTGTGCTGAACAGGGTGCTGGATACATTTATAGGTATTTTCGTGGGGCTTGCCCTTAATTTTGTAAATCCATTAAGAAAGCGTGACAACGATACTCTGTTTATAAGCGGTATAGATGCGGTTCTGGTTTCACGTTTTGATACCATGATTCCGTACAACAAGGTTGAGCTTAACCGGCTTCTGAGTGAAGGAGTAAAATTCACGGTGTCAACTATAAGAACACCTGCTTCGCTTCTCACGCATATGAGCGGTGTAAATCTTACTCTTCCTGTAATAGTAATGGACGGGGCGGCGCTTTATGACATTCAGTCAAACAGGTATCTGGAAACGGAAATTCTGTCTGCTGAGCTGAGCGCTGAGGCTGAAAAGATAATTTCAGAAAACGGATATCACTGCTTTGTAAATACTATTCTTGATAACACACTGATAATTTACTACGGTGATTTTACAAACGAAACGGAAGAGAAACTTTTTAACGGACTTCGAAAATCTCCGTACCGCAATTATACCGAAAAAAAATACAGAACCTCACATTCGGAGGTTCTGTATCTGATGGTTATTGATACTGATGAGCGTATAGAAATTCTGAAGAAGATTCTGTGTGAAAAAAATATTGCAGCCCGTACGCGTATTACAATCACTTCATCAGCAGAGTATCCCGGCTGCACATATCTTAAAATTTATTCGGAAAATACAAGCAAGAGAAACATGACCGAAAAACTGAAGAAATATGTGGACGCCGAAAAGACAGTTACCTTCGGAAGCGTTGAAGGAGAGTACGATATTTTCATTGACGATGACGGCGGCAGCTCAGCAGTAAAGACTCTTAAGCGGCTTTACGAAGGACGTATGAATCCGCTTACTTTCAGTCGGTTCTAATAACATCCTGAAGCTGAGAGTTTACACTGTCTCTGAAATACTGCATGGTATCTTCCGTGTCTGCAAAGGTACCGTCACAGTAGCCGTATACAGCATCCATGTAGGCATTGTCGATAACTGAATCATACGGAGTTATTTTGCCCTTTACATCAATTGCTGAAGCGACATTGTCAAGAACTTCAAACTGGTTCTGTCCGCCGAGAACGGGAGCTCCTTTGTACTCGCCTTTTTTTATGACTGTTTTCATAACATTTATATTTGCCATGAATTCGCCCTTGTGTTCCGCATATGCAAGGGCGTTTTTTTCATCTGTCGTGAAGAAGTCTATGAACTGCTTTGCAAGTGTGCTGCTGTTCATTCGTGCAGCCGGTGCAAGCCACGTTCCGCCCCAGTAATACTCAGAAGGCCCAATACATGCATTCCACTTTCCGAATGTAATTCCGTTCTCTCCTCCTGCAGCACCTGTAAGCAGGACATCATCAAATCCCCATACCGGAACAAAGTACCCCAGAACATCATCGGTCTGTCCAAGCGGTCTCCATTCATCAGACCACTGATGTACCTTTGTAACATAGCCTCTGTTCCAGAGTTCGTTTGCAAGCTCAGCGCCGCTGATACAGAAATCATCAATGAACAGTCTGTTATCCGGATCAAGCCATGAACAGAATTTTGACTGTGAGTATGCTTTCATAACTCCGCCAAGTGTGGCAGAAACAGAAATGTCGTGGCTGCGCAGTGTTTCTGCTGTTTCAAGAAAGCTTTTCCAGTCCCGGACCTTGTACTGCATTTCTTCAGGTGACTTTACACCGAGGTATTTATCGGCAAGGTCAGTTCTGTAGCAGAAGCATCCCGGTGCAGCCTGCCATGAAATTCCCTTGAGTTTTCCGGTTACAGTTGATTTGCCTGTTTCAACAATATACGGATACAGACTGGTGAAATCAGTTTCACTGTATCCAAGTGCTGACAGAGGCAGAGTCTGATTATCATCGTTTATAAACTGATATCCCCAGTCTGGTTCGTAGAAGATTATATCCGCATCATTATCCGGATCAGAAAGATATTTTCTGTATGCATTCTCCGCATCTCCGCCGTATGTATCAAAATTCATGATTTTAACTGAAGATATATCTGTTCCGGTGGTTTTACAGAAAAAGTCCACCATTGGCCTGCTGTCGTTTTCATTCCAGCAGAGAATTGTAAGTACACCGTCATCAGCCGGATTTTTGTTTTCAGGTGATTTTTCTGTAACTGCAGGAATGTCAGTTACTTCCGGTCCGGCGGAAACTTCAGGTTCATTGCTGTCTGTATCAAGAACAATTTTCTTTACAATGTTCATATCCAGAACGTTCACTTTTCCGTCGTTGTTTACGTCAGCATTATATAATGACTGAGCATCAATAAGTCCGCTTTTCATTCCTCCGCATACCGAATATGTAGCGGCGCATGAAACAAGCGCAGCAGCGATTACAGCAGCAAGTGTATTTTTATTCAATTTATAAATCTCCTTTCGTTTGTGCGCAGAATGCTTCCTTAGGGAAACACTGATTAAAAGTCAGAGCTGTAAGCTTCTGTTACGGAATAAAGCTGAATGGTCTGATTGTTTTCGTATTCTCTTACCTTGGCTCTGTAGCCTATAAATGCAGGAACAAAAATTGCTGCCAGAACAGCAAGAATATTTAATCCTATGATTACGGACACAGCAATTACTGCGATTTTTGCACCGCTGCTGAGTCCTTTCTTTTCTGAATGCAGGGAACCGTTCTGTTCAGCCATAATATCCTCATCACTGAATCTTGTTCCGCATTTTTCGCAAATGCATCCTCCTGCATAAGGTGTGCCGCAGTTTTTACAGTACAGCATAAATATCTCCTCTCTGAATTTTTGCTACATTTGTTTTTATAGCATTTCTATATGTATTTTCATGGCTTAAGTGCAGTTTTGCTCTTAAGCTTTTTGTTTTCATAAAGCACTCTGTCAGCATTTGTCATCAGCTGCTCAAGTGACTCGCCGTCAGCTGAGTCAAAGCAGTAAACACCCATACTTATATTTACATAATAAGGCTTGTCACTGGTGTCGTTGAATTCCTTTGCCATGCGCCTTATGGCTGAACAAATGTTTTCCATATCGCTCTGGCCGGCATCCGGAACAAATGCAATAAATTCATCGCCTCCGATTCTGCCGATAACTGCATTTTCATCAAGATTCTCCTTCAGCAGGGAAGCTGCCTTTCTGATTGCAAAGTCACCGTTTTTATGTCCGAATGTGTCATTGATTACCTTAAGATAGTCAAGGTCAGCAAACAGAACAGCGCCTTTAAAACCATCCTGACTGCGGGAACTGATAATTTTGTCTGCTTCAATCATAAATCCTCTTCGGTTGTAAAGTGATGTGAGCTGGTCTGAAACGGATTCTCTGCTGAGTATCTCGTTGGTCTTTTTAACCTTATTAAGTGCGTTTTCAAGAAGATTGGTGAAACGCGTCATTTTAATCGCCGTGCACAGCTGCTTACTGAGGCTGGTGATGTTTGTGAAGTATCTGCTTTTGCTTTCAAGCATCAGTACTCCGTAAAGCTCATCGTTGAAATACAGTGATTCAAGTATGTATGTTTTTCTTTTATCTGTTTCAACAAAAGGATTGCAGAGAAAATCCTCTGAAGGTAATTCACGTTTGTCTTCGTCAGGCACATAATAACCGTCCTCACGGTAAAATGCCCTAAGATACAGCTTTTCCGGTCTGATCCACTCGTGTTCATTTTTGTTGGAAAGAGAATTCTGATTAAGAATGCTTTTTCCGAACATGTAGATATACATGCTTTCAAACTTGTCGTTCAGTTTTGAAAGCGTTTCTATCAGACTGTTAAAGCACATCTCCTCGTCCTTGCCCTTTTCCATCATCTCCGCAGTAATTCGTGCGAAGAGAAACTGGTCAAGCCATGTTCTTTCCTCACGGTTGATATCGAGATTGCTGAGGTATGAACTGAACCTGTGGTATACCTTGCCGAATATGTCGTAAATGATTTTCTTTTCTGACTCGGTATTCGTTTTTTCAAGTGCAGTCTGTTTCAGTACAGTAAACAGTGTGCGGAATGAATTTATATTGAAAAAATCGCTTACATCTTCGTTGAGAAGTGCTCCGAGTTTTGTAAAGAGAACCTTTCTGTTAAGCTTGTCTGAACTGTTTATACAGCTGTGAATATATCCGACGAAATCATTTATTGGCTTTCTTACTTTTTCAGGCAGAATTTCGAGTGATGATTTTTCACAGATGTGATTAATGATGTTTTCTGTGAAGACATCTGCAGGAAGGTCTGCGTTAATTTTTTCTGTATCGTAATCATCATCGTTCTGAGCCGGACAGCCGCAGGACTCTCTTCTTATCAGTCCGGTTTTTACATAATGGATTTCGTTGATTCCGTCTTTATAATATTTTACAGCAAGCTCCACTGCCTCATAGCCCATAGTCATCATGTATGATTTAACAGTTGTAAGCGGGGGTTCCATTACACCGGCAAACTGAGCATCATCGTAGCCTGTGACGAGAATATCCCTGCCGATTTTAAGGCCTTTTTCAGCCATTGCCTTTTCAAGTGCGCGTACCATCGAGTCATTTGCGCAGCATATCGCCTCAGGCATGTCATCAGCATTTCTGTCCAGAAGTTCACGTGCCTTGTCAACGCACCATTCTGAAAAGTCACCGTATTCGATGTAGGATTCATTTACCGGAATTCCGTTTTCAGCCATAACTTCACGGAAAATTTTAAGTCTTGCCTCAGCTACACTCTGTCCCTTCTGGCCTGTGAGAAAGGCAACCTTTCTGGCTCCGTGCTCATTTATAACATGGTTGATTTCATCCCTCAGACCGTCATCTCCAAAAAGAATGCACGGATATCCGGGGATGATGGTTTCCATAATTACAATCCTGATTCCGGAATATTTTTTCAGAAAATCCTGTATCTCCTGTTTACTCAGAAAAATAGCAAAGGTTCCCAGAGACATCAGAAGAACGTCAATATTGTTTTCTGTAACATAAGAATAAAGTGTATTGTTCTGGTATTCAAATCTGTTAAGAACCTCTTCAGACCATCGGGCATTTATTTCTCTGCCGGGAACAAGGAGAAGGTTTACATCAAGCTCTTCAGCAGCGGCTACGGCACCTTTGCAGACAAGAGTTGAGTAGTCATTGTAGAGACTGTTGATAAACATTCCTACATTAATTCTTTTCTTTTCCCCCATATAATCACCATCCATCCTGATTGCTGTGTTGTCGTAACCAGTATAATTCAGCAAAAAAATATATTCCTCATAATTATA
>DCGK01000135.1 GCA_002315235.1 Ruminococcus sp. UBA1780 | reverse complement strand
CCTTCGGGTTATGAGCCCGACGAGCTACCTAGCTGCTCCATCCCGCGTTATTTACACAGTTCTCATGACTGCAAGAATTATTATATCACTTATTTAATTTAGTGTCAATAGTATTTAATAATTATTTCATGAGACGAATATAAAAAGTTTTAAACCGAAAAAAATTATTTTTGTAATATTTTCACCTTATATAAGCATTTTGGCATTGACCTGAACGTTCATTTCCTGTATAATAGAAAAGGTATTTTTAATTTATAAAGGAGGAAAGACAGGAAATTGCCTTTCCTGTCACAAATCAATCTATGAAAACGAATGTGGTTTGTATTCTTATCACCATAATCGCTTACCTTCTTATGATGATTATCATCGGTATACGTGCATCAAAGAAGAACAACGACGTTGGTGATTTTTATCTGGGCGGACGCAAACTCGGGCCTATTGTAACAGCCATGAGTGCAGAAGCATCAGATATGAGCAGCTACCTGCTTATGGGTCTTCCGGGTCTTGCGTATCTTACCGGTCTCTGTGACGTAGGCTGGACCGTAATCGGTCTTGCAGCCGGTACATACCTTAACTGGCTGCTTACAGCAAAGAGACTTCGTATCTACTCACACAAAATCGACGCAATCACAGTCCCTGACTTCTTCTCAAAGAGATTCAGAGAGAAGAACAACGTAATCATGGGCATCTCAGCGCTGATTATCCTTATCTTCTTTATTCCGTACACTGCTTCAGGCTTTGCTGCCTGCGGAAAGCTCTTCGGAACACTTTTCGGATGGGATTATCACCTCGCAATGTTCATCAGCGCAATCATCATCATCTCATACACAAGTATCGGCGGCTTCCTTGCTGCAAGCACAACTGACCTTATTCAGAGTATTGCAATGACAGCAGCTCTTGTCATCATCGTAATATTCGGCATCAGCACTGCAGGCGGCGTTGATGTGGTTATGTCAAATGCACACTCACTTACCGGTTACTTTTCTCTTACTGAGCTTCATGATGCCGGTTCTGAATCTGAACTGCAGCTGATTCCGGGAGCATCAGGTCGTTTCGGAGGCTCTTCAGCTCACTACGGTTTTATTTCTGTAGTTTCCACAATGGCATGGGGGCTTGGTTACTTCGGTATGCCTCACATTCTTCTCAGATTTATGGCTATTGAAGACAGTGCAAAGATTAAGGTTTCAAGAAGAATCGCTTCTGTATGGGTTGTTATCTCAATGGCAGTTGCTGTATTTATCGGTATCATAGGCAATGCACTTTCAGCAAACGGCAGCATTGCTGTTCTCGACGGAAATGATTCCGAAACAGTAATCATGAAGATGGCTGAGCTCATGAGTGAACACGGCATCCTCCCTGCTCTCTTTGCAGGTCTTATCTTTGCCGGAATCCTTGCGTGTACAATGTCAACATCTGACTCACAGCTTCTTGCTGCATCATCAAGTATGTCAGAAAACTTTATCAAAGGCGTTTTCAAGGTTAAGCTCACAGACAAGCAGAGCATGACAATCGCAAGAATCGTTCTTATCGTTATCGCTGTTCTTTCAATCTTCATTGCATGGAATCCGGACAGCTCTGTATTTGCAATTGTATCATTTGCATGGGCAGGCTTCGGTGCTACATTCGGACCTCTCATGATTGCTTCACTTTTCTGGAAGCGTTCAAACAAGTACGGCGCAGTTGCATGTCTCGCAGCAGGCGGCATAACAGTATTCGTATGGAAGTTCCTTGTACGTCCTATGGGCGGAAGCTGGAACATTTACGAGCTCCTTCCTGCATTTATCGCCGGCGGCATCGCAATGGTGGTTGTTTCGCTCCTTACACCTGCTCCTGAAAATGAAGTTTCTGCTGACTTTGACGCAGTTGCAAAGGAATTAAAGGCTTAATTCTTTATCACAGGTAAATAAGCTATGAATATATTAAGAAAATACGCGGATGACGGATTTCTGAAAATATCATGGTACAACGAAAAAACGGACCTTCTGGGTCCGTTTTTCAGGTTTGTGCTGTGGGTACAGGGCTGTGAGAGAAAATGTCCCAGCTGCATTGCGGAAAATATGCAGGACCCGGCCGGAGGAAAATCCGTAAAAATATCAGAGCTTGCGGAAATAACAGCTTCCGGAACTGAAACCGAGGGAATCACAGTAAGCGGCGGTGAACCATTTTATCAGGCTGACAGAATATGTGAGCTTATTGAGCTCATACATAAAAAGCGGCCTGATTTCGGAGTGATTATATATACGGGCTACAGTTACAGTGAACTTGAGTCTTCCGATGAAGAGGCTGTGAAAAAGCTTCTCGGAATGACGGATATTCTTATTGACGGAGCTTATGTCGAGGCACTTGATGACAACAAGGGGCTGAGGGGCTCGTCAAATCAGAATGTTTTTTTCCTTACAGACAGGTATGATGCTTGCAGGGATATGTATCTGAATCCGCAGGGACGAAGGAACAGTATAGCTGTTTCGGATACCGGACTGCAGATGACCGGTGTGCCTTCTGAAAGTACAAAAGAACTGTTAAGGAGACTTTAAGCCACCCCTCTCAGCCTGGATATTTCCGGATTTTATAAGATTTGTTGTAACTGTTCAGGACTTACAGA
>DCGK01000025.1:713-4383 GCA_002315235.1 Ruminococcus sp. UBA1780 | reverse complement strand
GTTACTGCTCAGCAGGTTCACGAAATGTACGCAAAGCACTATGCCGGTGCAAATATGGTTGAGGTTATGCCGCTTATGTCTGCTGACGAGCAGAAGGCTTTCTTCCTCGCTTCAAACACTATAAGCGGTACAAACAAGATTCAGGTGTTCGTATTCGGCAATGATGACCAGATACTCCTCTGCTCACGTCTTGATAATCTCGGCAAGGGTGCAAGCGGTGCGGCTGTACAGTGTCTCAACATCATGATGGGTATTGACGAGACAACAGGTCTCATTTAAGATATGGCTGACGGTAAAGATAAAAAAAAGACTTCAGATGCGTTGAAAAGCTTGGGATTTACGCTTTATTTCCTGCTTTCAATCATCCTTCTGGCAGCTTATCTGATTTTTCTTAAAACCGACAGGGTTCTTTATCTCGGCGGTAAAATTTTCAGCGTAAAGCTTCTGCTGTATCTCTGGTTTACCATAAACAGCATTGACCTGCTCAATCGTGGACTTAAAGCCAAAACCTCGGGCGGAAACAAAAACTATATTGCCTCAGGTGTCTGCGTTATTATGCTTGCAGGCGGTATCATAGCTTGTGGAAGCACTGCATACAAGGGATTTTCCCATAATAAAAACTCGCAGACCATTAAGCTTTCAGACGGCAATGTGCTTTGCCTTCAGGAGTACGGCTCAAAGTCAAAACGCAGAGACACTCAGATTTACATATATCAGACAAAAAAATTCACAGCAGTGAAAACAGGGAAAATTGACGAGTCATACATTTCGACAGACTGTCTTGCTCAGAATGCCTACAGCTATGACTACGACGATACCTCTAAAACCCTCGTAATTCACTGCAATTACGGAACATTCGGAAATCAGTTTCTTATGCTCCGTCCCGAATATGAAACGGGTACAGTTGACTATAAATTTCAGCTTAAATAAGCTGTCAAGGAGAAGAAAATGGAACTTAATAGAATTGGAAATTTTGAAGTTATTCAGGGCGGTGTAACTGCTCCGAAAGGATTTCAGGCTGCATCAGCAGCTGCAGGAATAAAATATAAGAACCGTACAGATATGGCTCTTATCTACAGTGAAACTCCATGTGTTTCAGCAGGTGTATACACTACAAATGTAGTCAAGGCTGCTCCTGTACTCTGGGACAAGGCTGTTACTGACAGCGATGTAAAGGTTCACGCTGTAGTAGTAAACTCAGGTATTGCAAATGCCTGCACAGGTCAGCAGGGAATGGACATCTGCAGAGCTACAGGTCAGGCTGTTGCTGATATTATCGGCGGAGTTCCTGAAAATGTTCTCGTAGGCTCAACAGGCGTAATCGGTATGCAGATTGACACTGCAAAGATTGTTGCAGGAACTAAGGAACTTATGGCTTCAAAGTCTTTCGGCATTGAGGCAGGCACAGCCGCTTCAAAGGCTATTATGACAACCGATACAATCAATAAGGAAATTGCTGTTTCCTTTGAAATCGGCGGAAAAACCGTTACTCTCGGAGCAATGAGCAAGGGAAGCGGTATGATTCATCCGAATATGTGTACAATGCTCGGATATGTAACAACTGACATCTGCATTGAGAAAAAGCTTCTTCAGGAGGCTCTTTCAGATGTTGTTACTGATACATTCAATATGATTACAGTTGACGGCGATACTTCCACAAATGATACACTTCTCGTTCTTGCAAACGGACTTGCAGAGAATCCTGTCATTGCTGAAAAGAACGCTGACTACCAGCTTTTCAGAGACGCTCTTTACTTTGTATGTGAGTATCTTGCAAAGAAAATGGCTGGCGACGGCGAAGGTGCAACTGCTCTCTTTGAAGCTAAAATCATCAACGCAAAGAGTAAGGAAGATGCTAAGATTATGGCTCGTTCAGTAGTAGGCTCAAATCTTTCAAAGGCTGCAATATACGGACATGATGCAAACTTCGGACGTTTCCTCTGTGCTATGGGTTATTCGGGTGCAGATTTCGACCAGAATGACGTTCAGCTCTATTTCGAGAGCAAGGCAGGAAAGATGATGGTATTTGACAAGGGATCTCCTGTTCCTTTTGATGAGGACGAAGCTACAAAGATTCTTTCTGAGGAAGCTGTTACTATCCTCATCAACATGAATGAGGGTTCAGCAAGTGCTACAGCATGGGGCTGTGACCTCACTTATGATTACGTTAAAATTAACGCTGACTACAGAAGCTGATTAGGAGGAGTGTCCGTGTTCGGAAAAGACAGAGAAGAAGACTATGAACTCTATAACGCAAAGGTCAACGCCAAATACGACGATGACTACATAAGCCCCTCTGTTGAGGAAAGACAGGAATGTTACCACGACCACGAACAGACTTACAAGAACTACGATATACCTCAGCAGAAGGTTCAGAGAACATATACCGACGAAACATCATCCAAAAGCTATGAATCTCCTGAAAGCAGATTCAGTGCTCATTTAAGGGTAAATGAGCGTATACTGTGGATTGGTGAAATGGAGAAAGATGCAACAAATAAGGAACTGGGATCACAGGGATGCGTTTCCTGTCTGGTTGTTTTTATTCTCATTTTCTTTGTTCCTTCATTCGCTTCATTCTTTTTCAGTGCAATTACTTCCCCGATGCCTGCTGTAAGCATTATACCGTGCCTTGTATTTATTACGGTGATTATTGCAGTAGTAAAGCTGACTTCTCATTTCAAAACTCTCAGAATCTACGCTGTTACCAATCAGCGTGTGCTTTCACTCAGCGGAAACGTTCTTTCGTCAGGTGAACTGAAATATATGCAGTCTGCCAAAGCTCAGGATTTCGGCAGAAATATCGGAACTGTAAGCTTTCTGTATACTAATTACACCTATGACAACAATATGAGATGCACGCTGTTTGCAGGAGTCAGAAATCCTGACACGGTAAGAAGCATCATCAATGAAGCTGCTTACAGAGCAAAAAATCCCGCTCAGAAAGGCACAAATATAAATTCAAATATGTATTAAGGTGATTTAAAATGGATAAAATTTCAAATTACGATAAGTCTCAGATACTTATAGACGCACTTCCCTATATTCAGAAGTACAACAACAAAATTCTCGTTATCAAATACGGCGGAAATGCCATGACAAACGCTGAACTCAAGGATGCTGTAATGACAGACATCGTTCTGCTTTCACTTGTAGGAATCAAGGTGGTTCTTGTTCACGGCGGCGGTCCTGAAATCAACGATATGCTCAAAAAACTCAATATCGAAAGCCGCTTTGTAAACGGTCTCAGATACACAGATGATGCTACTGTTGACGTTGTAAAGATGGTTCTCGCAGGAAAGGTAAACAAGGAACTTGTTCAGCTTCTAAATCAGCATAAGGGCAGTGCGGTTGGTCTCTGCGGCATTGACGGCGGTATGCTTATGGCTGAAAAGAAAAAGACAGACGACGGTCAGGATTTAGGCTGGGTTGGCGAAATCAAGAGCGTAAACACAAAACCTATCCTTGATGCTCTCAATAATGGAAATGTTCCGATTATCGCTACTGTTGCAACTGACGAAAACGGCAATACATATAATATCAATGCAGACACCGCTGCTGCAAGAATTGCGGCTGAACTTGGTGCTGAAAACCTCATCCTTATGACAGATATCGCAGGTCTTCTTCGTGATAAGGATGACCCGTCAACTCTTATCCCTGAGGTAAATGT
>DCGK01000025.1:432-575 GCA_002315235.1 Ruminococcus sp. UBA1780 | reverse complement strand
TGTAAGACGTGGTGTTCACAAGACAGTGATTATCGACGGCAGAGTTCCGCACTCAATTCTTATCGAGATTCTCTCCAACGAGGGCATAGGAACACAGTTTATTTAACATAAAACTCTACAACAAGCAAACTGTTTTAACTTTT
>DCGK01000025.1:0-279 GCA_002315235.1 Ruminococcus sp. UBA1780 | reverse complement strand
TGTCGTTCATTCATACGGACGTATGCCAATCGCTATGAAACAGGGTTCGGGCAGAAGATGCGTCGACGAAAGCGGAACAGAATATATCGACTTCGGAAGCGGTATCGGAACTAACTCTCTCGGCTACTGTGACGAAAAATGGGCGGATGCTGTATGTGCTCAGGTAAGAACCCTCCAGCATAACTCCAACTACTACTATACTCAGGTTCAGGCTGATTTTGCAGAAAAACTCTGCGAGGCTACAGGCTATAAGGGTATTTTCTTCTGCAACAGCGGTGC
>DCGK01000090.1:35323-40326 GCA_002315235.1 Ruminococcus sp. UBA1780 | reverse complement strand
CTATAATAATCTTAAGAGCAGAAATGAAGCTGTAATCCACACAGGAGATAACAGAACAGGTGAGGGAGACGGCGATGATGAAGTAATTACTATCGATTTTTCAAAGATTCCTGAAAACATTTCAAAGATAGCTATTACAGTTACTATTCATGAAGCAGCAGCAAGAAAGCAGAATTTCGGTCAGGTATCAAACGCTTATGTTCATGTTGCAAAGATGGCAACAGATGATGACATGACAGGTGAGGAAGTTCTCAGATTTGACCTTGTAGAAGATTTCTCAATCGAAACAGCTCTTGTAGTATGTGAAATCTACAAGAACAACGGCGACTGGAAATTCAATGCAGTTGCAGCCGGATATCAGGGCGGCCTTGAAGCTCTCTGCAAAAGCTATGGTGTTAATGTATAAGTGGTCTTGGTATAGTAAACGACAAATGAAATGGTTATTCACTATTATTAACAGAAACGGCCATTGCATGGCCTGCTAAAGAGCGCAGGCTGTTTAAAAAAAGATCAGGACGGTTCCGTATTACCGGAATCGTCCTGATCTTTTTTTATGACATTATTCTTTTTAGTGAAACAAAAAATAAAACTGCTGCAAGTACTGAAAACACAAGAAACAGAACAGAATTTGTGCGTCCTTCTGCATAGCATATTCCAAATCCGAATTTTGGTTTTTTTAACGGCCAGAACAGCTGAACCTTCTTTTTGTTGAGCATGTCAAGAAGAATGTGTGAGCACACTGAAACTGACATGTACAGTGCTGACTGTGGTATTACAAGAGCAAACCCTGCGGTCACGGCAGCAGTACCTGCGATGGAATGCATAAATGATCTGTGAGGCTGGTGTTCACCGAAGATGCATATACCAAGAAAAATAAGAAAACCGGTTATAAGTCTCATAAGAGCAGCACTGCTTCTGAATCGTCCGGTAATGTCAGAACCGGTAAAATAATCACATATTACTGAAGCTGCAATTCCTGCGACTGTTATACATGTTACTTTTTTCAGATTTTTACGGCTCTCAGATGAAGATGCATCAACGTCACTGATAACCGATCCGATTGTTGATACTCCCATACAGAGTATAAGCTCAGAGACAGTATCAGGAGCAGTTACAAAGAGTGCGGCAGTGTATCCGGCTGCCAGATGTGTACGGTAGGTCATATCTGCCTCCTGTTACTTCTTCTTTTTCTTTACAGCAATTGTTACTGCAGAACCACCGGCAATTATAATTATAAGAATTATACCGAAAACAACGGATGAGGATTCGGAAGAACCGATGTCAGAAGAAGACTGATCTTTTTTGTGGTTCTTTTCCGGGTCATTTTTTTCAGTCCTGCTGTCTGAACTGTCATCATTGTTCTGAACTGTGCTGTCATCATCCGGAATTGTTTCATCATTATGATTATCTTCTGAGTCAGAAACGACACCGTCATCTTCACTGTCACGCGCTGTGACAGGCCTGAATTCAACAACGCCGTCAGCTCTGGTACCGTCAGGTTCAGTACCCCATATAAGTTTGTCTCCGTCATACATCGTTATATGTTCGGTTATAGTATAATTCTGATTATCATTTGTAAGACCTTCAGAAGAGTAGTCGTTTGAAGCATCCCAGACTTTATTCTGGTCAGGGACAGAAATACGTATCTGGAGTTCAGCCTGCTCCTGTTCCTTTCCTATAGGAGCAAGCACAGAGCCGTCAGAGTATTTTACTTTCACATAGTATATGCTGTCCTTATACTGAAGAGGTCCTTCGGCTGCTGCCTGATTCCATTCATCATAGCCTATACGAACAGTAACATCATCCGGCGTCAGACCGGCTGAAAGAACCTCAGAAAGATCAAAATATATGTTGAATGAAAGGTCAGAAATTACTCTTGCAGGCCACGCACTGTGATTTACTGAAAAGATTTTGTATTCTGTAAATGTATCACTTTGCTGGTTAAGTCCGGCCTGTATATAGAATTCAGGACCGTCAGGTTCTTCCTCAGGAGGGAAGCTGTTAAGCGGTGAGCATTTATATTCAGTATTCATTTTGCAAAGAAGTGCTGTGTATCCCGCATTGTAATCATCTGCAACTTCATTGTTTACATAGTTTTCAACGTCATCGGTATATGAACCGTCATTTCCCGGACCGCCGACAAGTGCACCGTAGAGCACATGTCTGTGATAATCTATTGCATCCTTTTTCATGTCGTCCCATGCACCCTGGGAGGTTCTGTGATGAGGATGTTCAGGCGGGTTGTTACCGAATCCGACAACGTAGCTTCTGTTATCAGGATTGTCACCAAGTGCATAATTAATCTGACTTTCATAAAATTCAGTGTACTGCTTAACTTTTGATTTATCGCTGCTGAAAATAGTATCTGAAGCGACAGCAGCAAGGAATCCTGCTGTTGTTGCATAGCGCAGGCAGCCCCAGGAATCGAGCCATGCCAGTCCGCCCGGTGCTCTCTGAACTGATTTGCCGTCAGTACCCTCAGGAAGAGACCAGTAGTCGAGATGTTTTGCTACACGTTCCTTTATGTCTTTCCTGTCTGTGTTAATGGCGTACAGAAGCATAGCACCCTGCATAACATCATCCCAGCACATACCCCATGTAAATTTCAGTTCATCGGACTGATTTTCCTTTCCCAGTTCCGGAAGACAGGATTCAGCTTTCTTAAGATAGTCCTTGTTTCCTGTTGCAATATACAGCCAGTTTGACGCCCAGAACAGCTCATCCCAGAATCCGCTCCATGAATCATAGAATCCGGCAGCCTTTGTATAGTCATCATCACTTTTGGTTTTCCATGCGATGTCAAAGTAATGTTCTGCTTTTTTCAGATATTCCTTTGATTTTTTACTGTCCTTCAGAGCAGCTGAACCGGCTGCAAGTGCAGCGGCCATTTCTCCGGTGACACATGAGGCTTTGCAGGTATATGAGTTTCTTTTGCCCATTTCAAGCTCAACAAGCTCAGCGGAGCCCCACCATTTGTGGTCCTGCTCGCCGTCGCCGATCTGATATACAACATCGCTGCCTCTGTCGCAGTTTACAAGATAGTCAAGTACAAACTCAAGGTTATTTCTGTATATCTCATACTGTCCGGCCTGTTTTATTCCGTCTGAATACTGGTACATACCCCAGGCCAGCATTGATGCGGAATAAGCCATTGGTAAATTAAACTTTACATGATCTCCGGCATCGTACCATCCTCCTGTTACGTCATCAGACATGGTTGAATCACCGCGCCATGATACTCTGTTCCATTCCGGAAGAGGTCCTGCCTGCTGAGCTTCGTAGAAATAAAGGGATTTCTGCAGAGCTTCCGCGTAATTAAATTCAGGCTTTGCTGCATTAACTTTATTTACAGCGGAGATACCACCGGCTGCTGAAAAAACGGAAAGCAGCATAACAGCAGCTGTAATACCGGCAGCTGTTTTTCTTATATTGTTCAGTTTGTTTTTCATATACAATTCACCCGTTATATATTTTTACCGCATGAAAAGGGCATGTAATGGATTTCATGCAGCTATCAATTATTATATCAGATATATTATAAACATGCAAGGGGAGAAGAGGACAAAAAAACACCCCGTCATTTCTGACGGGGTGTAATTTTTAATCATGATTAATAAATCTGATTAGATTCAATTACTTTACGTTAGCCTTGTTTTCAGCGAACTTAGCAACGAATTCAGTGAATTTATTTTTCTTGATGAATTCAAAAGGATCTGTTGTTGACTTAGCAATTTCAGCCTTTTCTTCATCAGTGAACTTAACTTCTGTTGTTGTTGGGAACTTGAAGTCAATTACAGTCTTTTTAACTGTAGCTGTTACACTGTTCTTGTCTGTTGACTTAACTGTTGAACCTTCAAGTACTTCAATCTTAACTGGAACATATTCAAATGTACCGTCAGCAAGCTTGTTCTTTTCAACAATGTACTGAACCTTACCAGTTGGAGTTTCCATGAACTCGCCCTTTGTATCAGCAATTGCAGTAGCATCTGTAACGATCTTAATCTGGTTTTCTGTGCCAGGAACTTCAACTACCTTAGAGTTGTTGTTGATTCTGTTCTTAGCAGAATTGTCACCCTTGAGCATATCCTGGAGGTATGCCTTTGAAGGAGCTGTGATATCGAACTGAGCCTTAGCCTGTTCTACAGCGTTCTTCTGGAAGTTTTCAAATGCTTCCTTTTCCTTCTGGAGCTTTTCTACCTTAGCCTTTGTTTCTTCAAGTGAAGCACCGCCAAGTTCTTCAAGGATTGAATCTCTCTTAGCTTCGAATTCTTTCTTCTTAGCTTCTGCCTGATCTTCAAGGTCTTTCTTATCCTTAAGGAGTGATTCCTTTTCAGTTGTGAAACGATCTCTGTCAGCTGAGATAGATGCCTTTTCATTTTCGAGAGCTTCTGTATCTGTGTTTGCATCAGCCTTGTCAATCTGAGCCTGAAGAGCATCTACTCTAGCCTGAAGAGCATCAGCGTCGGCCTTAAGCTTGTCAGCTCTTGTCTGGAGAGCATTAGCCTTTTCTTCAAAATCAGCCTTTACCTTATCTGCTTCTGCTTCAGTTGCCTTAACTTCATTCTGAATTTCGTTAAGTCTTTCGAGTGTTAAATTTTCACCGAGTTCCTTAACCTTCTTGTCAATGAGTTCCTTGAGAACATTGTTATATACTGTATTTGCATCATTCTTAAGTGCTGCTGTGTCATCAGCGATGCTCTTTGATGCCTTCTTGTAAAGCCATTCTGTAGGAAGTGTGTTATCCTTGCCGTTTACTAATGTAGCATTAGCATAAACATCAGCTTCGCCGTTTCCGTTGTAGAATGCATAAGCCTTAGCACCTGAGTAATCAAATACATCTTCTGTACCGTCGTTGTATGTGAACTTACCATTTTCAACAGTAGCCTTTACGTTCTTGCCGCTGCGAACTGCCTGGCCCTTAGCTTCGTTCTTGTATGAAATACCGTTGTTTACAACAGTTTCATCTGTTTCGAAGTCAATAACACTGTATTCAGCCTTTGCAA
>DCGK01000090.1:28973-35115 GCA_002315235.1 Ruminococcus sp. UBA1780 | reverse complement strand
GGTTTACTGAAGGATCAGTAGAAGGCTTGTCTGAAGGATCGGTAGAAGGCTTGTCTGAAGGATCTGTATTGCTGTCTTCTACTGAAGGAAGCTTGAAGTCGATGCCGAGAGCAGCAAGTTCGTCTTCGTCTGTGATGAACTTAACGCGTCCGTCTTCAATAGCATAATCATCACCGATTGATGATGTAGCCTTTACAACTCTGATCTGAAGTGGGTTGTTATTCTTGTCCATTTCGATCATGTATGAACCAGCGATATCCTTTACATCACCTGAAGCCTGGATAAAGTCAGCTACAGGAACCATGATGTACTTGTTACCGTTAGCGTCTACATATGAGTAAGAATTTTCAAAGTTTGCTTTTGTTGATGAAGCAAAAATGAGTTCTACTACGCTGAGTGAAGGCATGTCAGCCTGTTCAGCAAACTGTGAGTTCTTAACGATTTCGCCAACAAGCTTTCTGATAACTGAAGAATTCTTAAGCTTCTGTTCCTTTGTAAACTTGTCATCTGAACCCTTTGTATAGATATCAGCTGTGCTTCCGCTGAGATCTACATAAATATCCTGATCAGCTACTTCTGATGAGTCAGCAGTTGCATGATACTTTGTATCGTTCTTAAGAAGAATTGTTGTTGTTGTGTTTTCCTTAGCACCGTTGTATGATGTCTTGAGTTCGCTCTTAACACCGCTCTTTTCTAACTTGATGTAGTTAGCCTTCATTGCTTCAAATGCTTCAGCAGCTTCGTCAGCTGTTAATGCAGAAGCCTGCTTGCCTTCGAGCATAACCTTAACTAAAAGTGCAACGTCAGCTACGTCTGTCTTTTCATCGAAGTTGTAGTCAGCGTTGTAAAGGAAGTTGTAGTCTGCATCCTGCTGAGCGCTCTTTGATCTGTTTACAATGTATTCTTCCATTGTCACATAGTCAAGAGTATTGATTGCGCCGTTGTTATCAGCGTCACCAATTTCTGATGTGAGAAGAATCTTTGTGCCGGCAGCAGATGCTGATACAGCACTTGCAGTCATTAAGAGAGCAAGAGTTGCTGCAGATACTTTCTTGAATAATGCCATAATTTTCATCAACCTTTCATAAATAACTAGGACATTTTTTAAAGAACATATTAATGCCTTTCTCATCCCGTTTATTATAATAATATATTATAAATATACAAAATACTCTTAGAGTATAACACACATGTTTATAAAATGCAAGCATTTTATTTCGTTTTGTCCAAACTAGACTAAAACATTCAACATTAATGTTTTTCTGATATATGAAATAACAGTATCGGAAGCTTTCTCTTATGAAATATCTCTTTTATTTAACTGTTTTTATTGCATGGTTTCGTCAAATGGTGCATAAAAAATCATATTCATTTGTATTTAATTTTCCCGGAAACTGCCGATATATACTATATATAATGTGCTTATTTCAATTATTAATTTTCTCATGTTTATATCCCTGGATTCCTGTACGTCTGACTTACATCACAGCAGGTTGACCACAGGAATTTTTCATGTTATTATATATTACATGCGTTGCAGCTTTTGCAGCAAATTTTTTTATGGTCGGGAGCCGGATATTGATGACATATGTTATGAGTGACCTTCATGGCGAATACAGAAAGTACATTCAGATGCTTGAAACTATAAATTTTTCTGATGAAGACACGCTGTTTGTTCTCGGGGATATTGTAGACCGCGGTGATGAACCTGTCAGACTTCTTAAGGATCTTATGGGACGTCATAACGTATTTGTTACCATGGGCAATCATGATTATTTTGCATGTGATGTTCTCAGTCAGCTTATGGAGGAGATTACGGATGATACCACAGCTCTTGCGCCGGAGCTTATGAATCAGGTTCTTGACTGGGTTCAGGACGGCGGGCTGAATACAATGCTTCAGTTTCGTGAACTTTCCGGAGAGGAAAGAAATGATATTATCAGCTTTATTTCCTCACTGCCTATGGTTGAGATTGCAGAGATTAATGACAGATGCTTTGTAATGAGCCATGCAGGACTAGGGAATTTTCAGAAAGGTAAAAAGCTTCGCGACTATTCGGTTTTTGAACTTATCGGAGCAAGACCTGAACCGGATATCAGATGCTTTGATGACGAAACAGTTTTTGTTGTGTGCGGTCATACACCGACTGTCAATATATGCGGCGAAAACAGGATATATCAGAAAAACGGTAATATCTATATAGACTGCGGAGCAGTTTTTGGTGGAAAACTCGGCTGCCTCTGTCTTGACACTATGGAGGAGTTTTACGTTTAATATGAAAGACTGTGATCAGACAAATACTATTATTGAGGAAAATATAGGAGAAGACAGGGATTCATTTCGAATGGCAGGGGGACTGCCGCTTCAGTGCAGGCAGTGCAGATACTGGATTAAAAACGATCCTCTTCACTGTGAAAAATTCAAAATTTTTAAAAAGCCCGGGTCGGTAATATGGTCTCAGAAAAAATGTTTCAGATTTTCTGAAGCTGATTACCGTGAGCTATAGTAAAGGAGTAAGAAATGAATAAAAAGGAATTAAATGAAATCAAGAAAAATTTTAATGAAGACTGCGGATTTTTTGTTATCAATTCTTTTCTTTCAGCATTTATTGATCCTGAAAAGAAAGTAAAATACAAAGTGTGCAAGCCTCACAGTATTATACCTGATGAAGAAAGAGAAGTTATAATGGATTCTCTGAAAAAAGTTCTCACTGGTACAATAGGCAAGCATCTTGTTGAATATGAATTTCCGCTTGAGTCTTACGAAGAGGGAAAGGCTCAGAAGATTCTTTTTGACCTTGTTGAGTCAAAGATGAAAAACGAAGAACTTATTGATGCCTTTCTTGAGAAGATAACCTCCAGCATTGACTATGCTGCATCATTTACAATTCTTACAGCGCACTGTACATACAGTATTATGAAGAAAAACAGGAATGATGACATTGACCTGGACAGAACGACAGAAGAATATAATTTTATTGTAACTGCTGTCTGTCCGGCGAACACAAATGATATCGGACTCTTCTATGATGAGGAAACCGGCACAATTTCCAAGAAAGCCAATACAGAAATGGTTATCAGTAAAATTCCTACAGACGGATTCATGTATCCTGTATTCAGCGACAGAAGTCCTGATGTAAACCATGTAATGTATTTTTCAAAAAAGGCAGACAAGCCGAATATCTCAATAATCGAAAATGTTCTTGACTGTGTGTTTGTTATGTCAGCTGAAAATGAAAAGGCACGTTTTCAGCAGGTTCTTAACGCGGTGTGTACGGATGAACTTAATTATCATGTTATCACACAGGTTAATGAAAAAATCAGGGAAGTTGTTGATCTCAGTAAAAATGAAACTGAACCTGCAAAGCTTAATGACAAGCAGCTTAAACATATCCTTTCAGACGCCGGTGTAAGCGAAGAGAAGCTGCAGGCTCTTGAACCGGCATATCAGCAGATTGTCGGTGATGTCGGCCTTACAGCGTCTAATCTTACGGACAACAGAACAGTGGTTGCAACGCCTGATGTTACTATAAATATAAAGAAGGATGCTGCTTCAAGACTCAGAACAAGCAGTATAGAAGGAAGAAACTGTCTTATTATAGATCTGGATGATCCTAATATTGTAGTAAACGGACTTCCGGCTGTTCTTAAATAAACTGTCAGATATTCTTCAGTCCGGCAGGAAATCAGTTGCCTGCCGGACGAAAGCATTGCTTTGAATACAGGGGGTGGAATCAATGGAAAAAAGCAGACAGTACACGGTGTTCAGTGAAATCATCAAAACTGAGTATAAACGCGAGCGAAAAATGCTGAGCAGGTATGCCTGTAAAAGTTCTGAATGCATACGTCTGAACGAAGAGAAAGTACCTGACCGAATCAATGTCAGACCGGCATTTTTTCACGATGCAGACCGTATAATTCATTCAAAGGCGTATACCAGATATATAGACAAGACACAGGTTTTTTCTTTTTTTGACAATGATCATATAACCCACAGAGTGCTTCATGTTCAGCTTGTTTCAAAGATTGCCCGTATGATAGGCAGATGTCTGAGGCTGAATGAGGACCTTATAGAAGCTATTGCACTTGCTCACGATCTTGGCCATGTTCCGTACGGCCATGACGGTGAGAGGTTTCTTGATGCCATTTGTCAGAAGAACAATATGGGCTTTTTCTGCCATAATGCGCAGAGTGTTAAATTTCTTATGGAGCTTGAGAAAAACGGAAGAGGACTTAATCTCAGTCTTCAGGTTCTTGACGGGGTTCTTGCACACAACGGTGAAATACTTCAGTCAAGATACGAGCCTGACAGAAATAAAACGTTTGAACAGTTTCTTGATGAATACGGCAGATGCTTTTCCGAAAAGAACTACAGTGCGTGTATAAAACCAATGACACTTGAAGGGTGTGTGGTCAGGATAAGCGATATTATTGCATATATAGGACGTGATGTTGAAGATGCGATAACGCTTAAGCTTATTAAGCGCTCTGATATACCGGATGAGGTCAGAAAAGTTCTCGGAGATACTAACAGCAGCATTATAAACGCACTTATTTCTGATATTATTGTGAGCAGCTATGACTGTCCGTATCTCAGTATTTCAGAGGATGTTTATGCTGCGCTTCAGAAGCTGATGGATTTCAATTACAGAAATATATACAAAAATCCACATATAAAGGATGATGATTCCAAGCTCAGGAATATGTTTGAGACTGTTTTTGAAAAATACAGTGAGCAGCTTGAATCAGGAAATTCAGAAGCCGAAATATACAGCGAGTATCTTAATTCATTCTGTGAAGGTTATACTGACAAATACAAATCAGCAAAGGGAAGAATCGTTATCGATTATATTTCCGGTATGACAGACCGGTATTTTAACGACTGTTTTACCAAATTTATTATGCCGAAAAAATATGGCAGGAATATAAGTACCTGATGAGGTGAAATTGTGGAAAAGAAATTTGATATTCCCGGATACACATACTTCGGAGAGAAGAATAATTACACGGGAAGCTATGCAAACAGATTTAATTATAAAATTGTAAACGGTGATACTCTGACTGTTACAGTATGGATGGGGAAGTTTTGCCTTGCAAAAACACCTGAAGAGGATGTTGTTGCGTCACAGGAATTTGAACGTTCACCTGAAGGACTGGAAAGTCTTAAAACGTGGCTTGAGGAGAAGCTTGCGGAGCAGGGACTCTGAGTGAGTACAGTTTTGCAGTAATAAAAAGAAAAGGACAGGCGGTTCGTAATGACTGAACCGCCTGTCCTTTTTTGAAAACACATCTGATTAATGATGCACGGCTGTACGGCGTCGGGTTAATCAGCCTGCATTAAGTCCGTAGTTGGCGCAAAGTGCGACAAGACCGCCTCTGAATCCGCTTCCTACTGCACAGAATTTCCATTCGCCTGAATGCTTGTAGAGTTCTCCTACTACAAGACTTGTTTCGATTGAGAAGTCTTCACAGAGGTCATAACGAATAAGCTCTGTACCTGTTGCTTCGTCGATGATTCTGATATATGCGTTTGAAACCTGTCCGAAGTTCTGCTGTCTTGCTTCATAGTCATGAATTGTAACTGTGAATGCAATTTTTTCAATGCCTGCAGGTATTGTTGCAAGATTAACCTTTATCTGCTCGTCATCGCCGTCGCCGACACCTGTAAGGTTGTCGCCCATGTGGCATACAGAACCGCAGTCTGATCTGAGGTTGTTGTAGAAAATGAAAGAAGAATCTGAAGGAGCTTTTCCTGATGCATCAAGAAGAAAAGCAGAGGTATCAAGATCGAAATCTGAACCGCCGTCATATTTGTTAACGTCCCATCCAAGGCCTACGATTACGTTTGTGAGTCCCGGATTGGTTTTTGTAAGATCAATTTTCTGACCTTTCTGAAGTGAAATTGCCATTAATAATTCCTCCCTTTGTACTATATAAAAGTATAAAAGTCAATGTAAATAAAACGATAAAAAAATCTTTCGTTCATAATAATTATACAATGATATTTTGTCAAAGTCAATGCCGGAAAATGATACTGTATGAATTGTTCATCTTTGTGATAGTGTACAAATTGTATTGCTGATAAGGTAATTTTTAGACAATAAGGTGCTATATTGTTCAATATAACAACACAGAGGATATCC
>DCGK01000090.1:23337-28863 GCA_002315235.1 Ruminococcus sp. UBA1780 | reverse complement strand
GCTTGTTAAAAGCAGAGCTTTGAAGCGTACAAATCGGTAAAAATATTACCCGAAACAGTAAAATATCTACGTTCAGTTTTCCTTCTGAAACGGATATAATTTAATCATCAGAGATGTGAAAACAAACAAAATTATTTCACAAACAGGAGGAATTTTATATTATGAAAATCAGAAGAATTCTCAGCGGAATAGCTGCAGCAGTATTAATGGGTGCTGTAGTAACAGGATGCGGAAACACAGAAAATGAAACAACAGCAAAAAACGACGGTTCGGAAACACCTGTTGCTGAAGAAAAGAAGGATGACACAAGTGCTGAAAAGACACTCACGCTCTGGAGTATCGCTACAGAAAGTGACAGCTTCCACACTGCATACGCAGAAGCAATCAAGGATTTTGAAGCTGAACACGATGGAGTAAAGATTGTTCACGAAACATTTGAAAATGAATCATATAAGACAAAAATCAAGGCTGCAGTTGCTGCAAACGAGCTTCCTGATGTATTCTACACATGGGCAGGCGGGTTCTCACAGTCATTTGTTGATTCAGGCAAGGTACTTGCTCTTGACAGCTACTATGACAACTATAAGGACGAGCTTTCAGAAGCAGCTCTTGCAAATATCACATACGACGGAAAGATTTACGGTTCAACACTCGTAACACCTGTATCAGTAATGTGGTACAACCAGAAGATATTCAACGAAAACAACCTTTCAGCTCCTGCAACATGGGACGAATTCATCAATGTATGCAAAACACTTAAGGATGCCGGAGTTTCTCCGATTGCAACAAGTGCAAAGGACAAGTGGGTTCTTGCAATGCTTCACGACGGACTTACACTTAAGTCAGTTGGCCCTGAAAAGCTTCAGAAAACACTTCTCAAGCAGGGTGGTTCATACAGCGACAAGGACTTCCTTGTATCAGCTGAAAAGATTAAGGAACTTTCTGATATCGGAGCATTCATCAACGGTGCAGCTGGTCTTTCAAATGACGAGGCAAGTGCTGAATTCTATCAGGGACGTGCTGCTATGTATTTCACAGGAAGCTGGATGGGCGGTTCAATTATGACTGACTGTGATGATCCGACAGATTTCTCAGTAGCTCCTATTCCTGTTGTTAATTCAGCTAATGCAAAGATTACAGACTTCATGGGCGGCGGTGCTGACTCACTTATGGTTGCTGCTTCCACAAAGGATGCTGATCTCTCAGCTGAACTTGCATTTGAAGTAACAAAGGGCGTTTCAAAGTATGCATATCTTTCAGGTGCAGGTATTCCGGCATGGAAGGTAAACTATGATGATTCACAGGTACCTGCTCTTACAAAGAAGGTAGCAGAATATGCTAACGGTGCAACTTCATTTACACTCTGGTTTGATACACTTCTCGAATCTGAAGATGCAAACGAATATCTTGCTCTTCTCCAGAAGCTGTACTTAGGCTCTATTTCACCTGAAGAATTCCAGACAGAAATGGCAGCACAGCTCGAAAAATAAGATTTTTTTCAAAAAATAATACTTCTTCAATTCTAATTCAAACTTTTCCTAAAATCCTTACAATGATATTGCAGCTCTGACCGGTTATCTTCAGCCGGTCAGAATTGTGATACGGGTAAAATTTCAGTAAAGGCAGGTATTCCATGAATACAGTACGAAAAAACAAGCTGGCTATAATTCTGTTTATGCTGCCGGCATCAATACTATTTGTGGGTATTATTATTTTTCCTATAATAATGTCGGCAATCTACAGTTTCCAGGACTGGAACGGAATTACTGAACCTGAATTTGTCGGATTCCGTAATTACATCGAACTTTTTACAAGTAAAGCGGCCGGATTCCCGAAAACTACAATGAATGCGCTTCTTCTCGCTGTTCTTTCAGTTTTCATACAGCTTCCTCTGTCGCTGGCACTGGCACTTATGATTTCCAGGGGAATTAAGGGCGAAAGATTCTTTATGACTGTGTTCTTTGTTCCTGTGCTTATGTCAACAGTTGTTATCGGTCAGTTATGGCTCAAACTGTACAATCCAAGCTATGGTCTTATCAATATTGCACTTGACAGGATCGGACTCCATGAGCTTGCACAGACAGTGTGGCTCGGTGACAGGAAAACAGCGCTTTTTGCAGTATTCCTTCCTAATCTGTGGCAGTATGTCGGATATCACATGCTTCTTATGTATGCTGGTGTAAAGAGTGTTTCACCTGATGTTATTGAAGCAGCACGTATTGACGGCGCTACTGACTGGCAGATTAATACAAAGATTATTATTCCGCTTCTTAAGCCGGTAATTAAAATCTGTGTAATTTTTGCAGTAACAGGTTCTCTCAAAACTTTCGACCTTATCTATGTTCTTACAAGAGGCGGCCCGGATCACGCAAGTGAAGTTCCAAGTACTCTTATGGTAAACATGATATTTGACGAAAGCAGATACGGATACGGAAGTGCAGTAGCGGTAATGATTATATTCCTTTGCTTCTTCTTTGCGATTTTAATCAAGAAAGGTATAAAGACGGAGGATTACGATGAAAAATAAAAAAGCACGAAAAATACCATTCGGAACATACGCTGTTCTGATTATCTGGACACTGGTGTGCGTATTTCCGCTTTACTGGATGTTTACATTTTCCCTTAAGGATAATAAGGAGATTTTCGGCGAAAATGTTATAGGCCTTCCTCGTAAATGGCTGTGGTCAAACTATGCTGATGCACTCAGATCAGGTACTTTAAGCTCAGGAAAATGGACAGACAGCTCAATACTTCTTGGATTTAAGAACAGCCTTATTGTAACTGCTCTTACGATAGTAATAACCGTTATCTTTGCTCTTATGGCATGCTATGCACTTACAAGAATGAAATGGCGCGGACGTGATACGGTTAATAACATTTTCATGCTCGGTCTGACACTTCCGATTCATGCAGCGCTTCTTCCTGTATTTCTTATGCTCAAGAAGCTTTCAATGCTTAATTCATATCAGTCACTTGTAGTTCCTTATTCTGCATTTGCACTTGCGATGGCTATAATGATTTTCGGAAGCTTTATGGTAAATATTCCTGAGGAACTTGAAGAGAGTGCCTGTCTTGACGGATGCGGTACATTCGGAATTTTCTTTAAGATTATTCTTCCTCTTATGCTTCCGGCTGTTTCAACAGTTGCTATTTTTACTTTCCTCCAGGCATGGAATGAACTTATGTTTGCAAATATTTTCAACAGTGAGAGAAGATTCAGCACTCTTCCTGTTGCAATCAATACATTCTTCGGCTCGTACACAACCAAGTGGGGACCTATAGGTGCAGCACTTGTTCTTGCAACATTCCCTACACTGCTGGTATATTCCTTCATCAGCAGAAAAATTCAGGAAAGTCTTATTGCAGGTGCAATAAAGGGTTAAACTTTGTTGATTATATACAAATACAAAATATGAACTTGTCACATTTTACAAACTGCGTAAAATGTGTGAAAAAGTGTTGACAAACAGGAGATATTAATATATAATAAATTTATCGGTTAGAGATGTTAATTAAACATTTTGAACTGAGGTATTATCAGAAGGCAAAGCATATGAAAATATGTGACGCAAAGCTATAGGGACTGTGGAATGTCAGCCAGCTGCGATGGTAATAAATACGTAAGTATTTAGAATTAAGCAGAACTGATAAAGTTAAATTAAACCACAGTATTCAGATACTGTGGTTTTTTTGATTTTGCGGTCTGATAATACGGGATATTCGGGGAAGCTCGGATCAGGGGTTTTATGAAAAAGGGAGTCAGGGAAGACAACCGGGGATATGAGACGCGGATGTCGGGATTTCAAAACAAGGGGTTTATGAAAAAAGGGATGGTCACGGAGGACCAGCCGGGGTTATCAGACATGGATGTCAGGATTGTAAGTGTGGGGTTTTATGAAAAGGGAGTCAGGGAAGACTTACCGGGGTTATGAGACAAGGATGCCGGGATTTTTTTAACAGGGGTTTATGAAAAAGGGAAGGTCAGGGAAGACGACCGGATTTATGAGACAAGGATGTCGGGATTTTAAACCAGGGGTTTATGAGAACACGACCGTTGGGGAACGGAACTGTTCAGGATTAACGGGGCTCATCAGGGGTATATCGAAAGGGGTATATGAGGACAATTCTGTTGGGGAACAGGATTGTTTAAGGGACTATTGAGGATCACTTCTACTGGGGAAGCGTCGGGAATGGCATTGTTGGGGAACAATGGTATTCTGGATTATTGAGAGATAAGACGGCCGGCGGGGTGATATGAAATAGTTTTATTGGGGGATAATCTTTCGGTATGGATTGTTGAGGAAAACGATCGGCGGGGATATGAGATAGTTTTGTTGGGGAACAGATTATTTCAAGGATTATTGGGTACTCGATCGACGGGGTTTATGATCAGATTATTGAGGAATTTTCATTAACACAGAAAGCTGCATCAGACGTTACTGGTGCAGCTTTCTGTGTTTTTGTTTTCTGAACTGAATATGTCAGCAGGATGGACAGATTTTTAAGCAGTGTTTCCTTGAGTTTTACTGTAATTCCGCTTCTGCATACATACGATATATCAAAAAGACGCACATGAAGCTAAAGTCATGTGCGTCTTATTTTATCAGTGCTTTTTTAAAACGTCATTCAGTTCATCTGTTCTGATCTGAAAAAGTTCAATAAGTGGAGCTGTACCTGGATTAGCTGTAAAAATATAAAGCAGTGCAAGGTACATGTTCCATGTCATTCCTCTCTGCTGCTTTTCAACAGCAAGAATTGTCTGTCTGCTGATTCCGGCAAGTTCAGCAAGTTCTGCCTGAGTAACGCCGAGTTTTGCTCTGAGTACTGTAAGGTTTTCAACCATTCTGCCAATCAGAATGTTCTTGATATTATCGTTCATATATCTACTCCAATCAGGATATAATGTATAATTTTAAAGATTAATAAAATATACTCCACCGTCTATACTTATTATATTTGAAAATTTGATTGTTGTCAATTGAATTGATGCATTATTAGTATGAATATTTGACAAATTAATCGATAATCCATAGCCGGAAATCTGATAATTATGTGAAAGTTTTGTGTAAATGTATTTTTTTTACTTCGTTATATTGATATGCATAAACGTGTATAAACAAAAAATCTGTATAAGGAATATAAATCCAAATACAGACAAATAGTGATTAACAATGATATAATACTCATGAAAAGTCAAAAAGTTGGTGAAAATTATTTCGAATTGGTTATGCGTATGTAAATTGCAATTATATTAAGTAATATATCCGACAATAAATGCGAATATGTTTATTGTAAGTCGAATTTTTATGAAAAATACAAATATTTTCAAAAGCTTTAAGCTGCATCATAAAAGCGGCATGCTCTTTATTTTTTCTTTGGAATATAAATCTGTGTAATCATGTCGCCGTTGATGAGACGGATATTATTTTTTTCTTCAACTTTAATCCAGCTGCCGTCTACTGAAACAACGGTTGCTCTGAATCCGCTGAGTTCACCTTCAACACAGATTGTAACTTCTTTTCCTAT
>DCGK01000090.1:6468-23308 GCA_002315235.1 Ruminococcus sp. UBA1780 | reverse complement strand
CATTAAGCATTTCCAGAGGCATGGTTCGCTTAACTCCTTTCTTTTTCATACGTCGGTTTTTTCGTAAAATTATTCTTCGCTTTCTGTCCCTGCTGATTATCATGCAGAATACTATAAACAACAGAAAATATAAATACCACTGTGACGGAATATGTAACACCTCCTGAGAATCCGCATTAACGTGCCGGATTCTTTTTCACAATATATAAGTATACCATAATCTGAAGGTAATGTCAATGATGCTAAAATCCAATTTCCGTGATAAAATAATAACTGACAACATATTTTTCAAAATCGGAGGTCATGAAAATGAACGAAACTTTAAAAGTACTTGAAAGCAGAAGAAGCTGCCGTAGTTTTAATCCGGATAAGATGATTCCGGAAGAGGAACTGCAGGCTGTTATCAAAGCAGGTATGTATACTGCATTAAGTAATCATATTGTATTAACCGTTATAAAAACACCACAGGCCGCGTATTTTACTACGCAGCCTGTGGTGTTTGTTTATTCTATTGCCTTCATAGAACCGGCCATGTCGATTTTTCTGAGTCTGAAGTAAAGCATTGCATTTACAAACAGAGTAAACAGGAGAGTCAGCAGGGCAGCATACACGAAGCAGAGAGGCGGAATGTCAGGATAGAACATAACCACATCAACCTCGGCAGTCTTTACTACAAAACGGCACAGGAAAATGCCGCCGAACAGCCCGGCCGCCATTCCGAGCAGAGATGAAACTGTGTTTTCACGGTAAATGTAAGAGGCAACTTCACCGTCATAGAAACCGAGGACTTTTATGGTTGCAAGCTCTCTCATTCGCTCAGATATGTTGATGTTTGAAAGATTATACAGAACCACAAAGGCAAGGGCTCCTGATGAACCGATTATCGCATATACAATTGCGTTGAGACTTTTTATGAGATCTCTGAAGGATTTTCCGGCATTCGACATAAAATTCACTGCCAGCACCTGATCATTTTCAAGAATTTTCTTTGAAACAGCGTCTTCATCAGCATTATCCTTCAGGTTAATCCAGAAAACATTGTATTCGGGTTCACCGAATACCTGACGGTAGAGCTCCGGAGTAAAGTAAACATAGTTCTGGGAGTAATTTTCTGTAACGGCTGATACTGTTACAGTTTTGTCAGTTCCTTCAAATGCTATTTCATCACCTGCAGATATGTCAAGAAGTGATGCCAGCTTTTCATTAACAATGACACCGTTGTCACTGAGTGTGTAGATGTCAGCATCTGAATGAACCTTGTTTCTTCCCAGTCTCTTTCTGAGAGCGATGAAGCTTCCGGTATCTTCCGGTCTCTCAGGAACTATCGAATATGCCTCTCTGGTTTTCCCGGAGTGTTTTACTGTGATGCTTTTCTGAATGCTGAACATAACGTTTTCAGCTTCATCGATTGCGTTAATATTTTCATGAAGCTTTTCATATTCGTCTGAATCCGAATCAAAAGCACATACAGCATCATATCTGATTATGCCACCGAACTGAAGATCAACAATTACTGAAATTGCGTTTCTGAGTCCGAAACCTGTCAGCATCAGGGCGGTACATCCGCCTATTCCTATTACAGTCATCAGAACACGGCTTTTATACCGTGAAATATTTCTTATTGTGACTGCAGCGTTGAAGCTTAGTCTGTTCCATATAAACGGTATTCTTTCAAGAAGTACTCGTTTTCCGTTTTTAGGAGGCTTTGGCCTCATAAGCTGAGCCGGCTGTCCGGAAAGCTCCTTCATGCATGCCCATCCTGATGAGGCACATGTGCAGAGTAGAGATACTGCAATGCATCCTGCAGCATAGTCCCATCTGAATGAACAGATGACAGGAGGATAATCATACATTAGTGTGTACGCCTGGAAAATAACACGCGGAAACAGATTGAATCCTATAAGCATGCCGGCGACTGCTCCTGTTATACTCGCCGCGGCAGCGTATATCAGGAACTGGGCAACAATAGTTCCGTTGCTGTATCCGAGAGCCTTGAGTGTTCCTATTTCAGTTCTCTGTTCCTCAACCATTCTTGTCATTGTGTTAAGGCAGACAAGAGCGGCTACAAGTATGAAGAATATCGGAAAAATCCTTGCAATTGAGTCGACTCTGTCTGCATCTTCACCGAAGGAGGAATATCCGCTGTTTGAGTTTCTGTCAAATACATACCATTTAAGGTTTTCGCAGATATCATCAAAGTCGGCCCTGGCATCATTTAATTCATTTCTTCCGTCTTCAATTTCCTGTCTGGCATCGGCCAGTTCCTTAAGACCGTCTGCTCTTTTTTCCTCAAGTTCTTTTTTACCTTCTTCGAGTTCCTTTTTGCCGTCTTCAAGTTCTTTTCTGCCGTCCTCGAGTTCCTTTTTGCCGTTTTCAAGTTCTTCACGGCCTTTTTCGATTTCGGCACTTGCTTCGCTGAGCTTTTTCATACTTTCGGCTGCCTGTTTTTCGAGTTCAAGCTTTCCGTTTTCTATTTTTACTCTGGCAGATTCAAGCTTTTCCATACCTTCTGATTTTTGTGTTTCGAGTAACTGTTTTCCGCTTTCAAGCCTGATTTTACCGTTTTCAAGTTCAGTCCATTCGAATTCAAGTGTAACTCTGGCATTTTCAAGTTCAGTAAACGATGCGCTGAGTTTTGCCTGGGATTCTTCAGCAAGCTTTTCGGCTGCATTCAGTTCAGCGTATGCTGAGACAAGCAGGTTTTCAGAACCATCCGGAAGCTGTGATGCAGCAAGATCAAGCTCAGCACGTTTACTGCTGAGTTCGGATTTCCATGTTTCAAGTTCTGTCAGACCTGCGGAGTAAGCAGCCAGTCCGCTGTTATACTCATTCTGGCCGGCAGTAAGTTTGTTTTCATTTTCAGTAATTTCCCGCTGGGCATTATTAATATCTTCCTCAGCTTTTTTTATTTCTGAATTGAAGCTTTCAAGGCCTTCATTGTATTCTCTTTCTCCGTCGGATAATTCTTTTTTTGCTTTTTCGATTTCGGCATTGAATTTTTCCCTGCCTTCGTTATATTCCTTTTCACCGTCAGAAAGCTTCTTTTCTGCGTCGGAGATTTTTTTCTCGCCGTCGGCAAGCTCCTTTTCTGCATCAGCGATTTCCTTTTCAGCGTCGGCAATTTCTTTCTCAGCATCTGATATTTTGGTATCAAATTCCTTTACTCCGTCGCTGTATTCCTTTTCGCCGTCGGCCAGTTCCTTTTCAGCGTCTGATATTTCGTCACGTATATCATCAAGTCTCTTTCTGTGAATTTCACTGCAGAGAGATTCGAGACTGTCGCATTTTTCATCAATGTAGGACTGATAGCTGTCATCAAAGGAGAAAATGCCGCGCGCCGGCTTAAGCGTCATGTATATATCCGTGAAATATTCACCGGCAAATGCAGTTTCCGGAATTATAAGATAACTTCCTATGCTTCCGTTTCCTATTGTTGTTGTACCTCGCTCGAAGTCAACATACTTTACCCATGAAACTCTGCCTGTGATCACAAATGTGTCGTCTGACAGTATGTCTTCAGTAGCTTTTTCACTGTCGCCTGACATAAGTGTAATTGTGTCACCGATATTATACACCCCCGGAGTATCCGCTTCTATAAGGCATTCGTCCGGCTTTTCAGGCATACGGCCTTCCAGAATTTTGAAATGACTTATATAATCCGGAGAATCCCCGGAAAGATTTTCAGTGTTTACCGAATAAACTCTGGTTATAGGGCTTGTTCCGTCGTCCATTTTTATGAACATATCCGCAGAGTATCCGCCGCTTATTCCGTCTATTTCGCTGTCAGCTTCTGCAATGGCTTTTATTTCGTCACTGGTGAATCCAAATGTTGAAACAAGCCTTATATCCATGAGGTTGTTTTCACGATAGTATCTGTCAGCTGTGTTTTTCATGTCCGGACTTGTTACCTTTACTCCGGCGAAAAATCCGCAGCCAATTGCAATAATGGCCATAATTGCAATAAAACGTCCTCTGGTTTTATGAATTCGCCTCAGAGTGTCTGTAAAAAGAGCATTTCTCATCCGGTACCTACCATTCTATTGTTTCAACAGGTACGGGATTCCTGTTGACTTTTATATCCGCAACCTTACTGTTTTTTATTGTTATCACTCTGTCTGCCATAGGTGTGATTGCAAGATTGTGGGTTATTACAATTACGGTTGTACCTGTCTGGCGGCATGTGTCCTGAAGAAGTTTAAGTATGTTTTTGCCGGTATTATAGTCGAGAGCTCCTGTAGGCTCATCACAGAGAAGAAGCTTGGGTCTCTTTGCAAGTGCGCGTGCTATTGACACTCTCTGCTGTTCACCGCCTGAAAGCTGGGCGGGGAAGTTGTTGATTCTTGCCTCCAGTCCGACCTGCTTTAGTACTTCTGTACTGTCCATCGCGTTTTTTCCACAGATCTGAGCGGCAAGCTCAACGTTTTCACGCGCAGTAAGATTCTGAACCAGATTATAGAACTGGAAAACAAAACCGATGTCGTATCTTCTGTATGATGTTATTTCCTTTTTTGAGTATTTTGCAATGTCATTTCCGTCGACAATTATACTGCCCTCATCACACTGGTCCATTCCGCCGAGCATGTTAAGAACAGTTGTTTTTCCAGCGCCTGATGCGCCTACAATAACGGCGAATTCGCCTTTTTCTATGGTAAAGTTTATTCCGTCAGAGGCGTGAATTGTTACCTCACCCATCCGGTAACTTTTACGCACGTCTTTCATTTCTACAAAAGACATTTTTTCAATCCTTTCATTTTAAGATATGTAACATACAGTAAACTACAATATATTTTGATATTCACTATGATTATAACACGAAAATGCAGAAATTTCAATTATCTAACCGAGTTAGGAAGAAATAATACATTGACGTATTGACGAAATTATGTAATTATGGTAGTATTGAAGTATATTGCGAAAAGGAAGTGTTAAATTAATGAAGAGAATCTGGCTTGTTGATTTCGAGAATGTCGGAAAAGACGGAATCAGCAACATTGAACATCTTACTCTTGATGACGAGGTTCATCTTTTTTCAACTGAAAAAGCCGGAAATATCAATATGAAACATGTATTCACAAAGAAAACATCAGTTTTCGGGCATATCGTTCCGGAGGGAAATCAGTCTGTTGACAAGCATCTTGTTTCTTATCTTGGTTATCTGCTCGGAAAGTATGGAGATGAATTAAAATATATAGTTGTAAGCAGAGACAAGGGCTATGAAAGAATTTTTGATTTCTGGAATGATGAATACGGATTTGAAGGTATTTCACGTATCGAAAAAATTCCGGGAGCAAAAGCTGAAAAGAAGCCTTTGATTCAGAAGACGATTCCGGAAGCTTCTGAGAGGGAAGCTGAAAAAAAGATGAAGAAAACAGCAGCCCGCGGAAAGAAAACTGAGCTTTCTGAAAAGAAAAACGCAGATTCTGAAAAAAAGAAGACTGTCGTGAAACCGGCTTCAGTACCTGACCTGGCCGAATATGTCAGAAAAGGTCTCAGAAAGCTTAACTATGATCCTTTTGCAGTCGACAAAATAGCTGAGTTCGTTGTAGCTCATCACAATGACAAGCAGCCTCTCAGAGGTATTCACAATGAACTGAAGCGTACGTATGATCCTTATGAGGACAAATACAAGGACATTAAGAAGATTTATGACCGTTACCGCAAGAAGGCAAAGGAAATACAGAATGATGACAGGGAAACGGAAGTACGTGATTTTGTCAGCATAAATCTTTGCAGGGAACCTTATTCTGAAAATACGGACAGAATTGTAAGTATTCTTCTTGAATCATCGACCAAGGCTGAAGTGAACAGGGAATTTCAGAAAATGTATACTGACGGTTCTGATGTAAAGGAGCTGTACAAGGCAGTGAAGCCGCTTATAAGCAGTCTTCCGAGTAAGTAACAAAATAAAAAAAGTGTAAAAACGGCAGCTCTTACGGGCTGCCGTTTTTTGAGCTGCATCAGATGTGCAAGGCAATAAAAATAAAATGATGAAAATTATGGAATTACTGATTCAAAGCTCTGATTTTAACAATTCTAAGAATTTCTTTCGTTCAGCAGGAGTTTGTACTCCTCTGTGTTGTTATATGAGCCTGTTTTTTAAAAGTATCATGTCGAGGATACTGATTCTGCCGTCACCGTTCATATCGGCGGAAGCCGGATTAACAGATACATTTCTGCCTGACAGATATGATGCCAGGGTTACTGCGTCAGCAGCATTTAATGTACCGTCTCCGTTGGTATCACCGGAAACTGTTTCGGTAATATCTCCTTCGCCTGAAGAATACATCGCTGTAACCTGAGTGTTTCCGTTAAGGGATATCTGAGCAGTGCGGCCCTTTATTACTGAACCGTCATTCAGCTTCCAGCCTGCAAACGTATAACCGTCAGCCGGCTCTGCTGATAATGTAATCTTATAGTCAGAATAATATTTTCCCGTGTAGCTGCCTGAACTGAAATCAGGTGTGAGAGTGTTTACTTTTACTGTTCCGTATTTGCAGTTGTTGTTTACCGTAACAGAATTAAGATTACCTTTCAGACCTGCTGCACTTTTGAGCTGGGATACAGCGTATGAGTATCTTGAACCAAACCAGCTTTTTACAGTTGATACTGCACCTGAAAACTTACTCGTTCCCCAGAATTTCTTTTCGGTATCATTTACAACGTCACGGTACATTTCTGTATACTGACTTATAAGAGCATTGACTCTGTCTGAGGCAAAATTACTGTTTGCAATATCCATAAATGCTGTTGAAAACTTTTCTCTGAATTCAGAATTTTTCATTGCAGCGTTAAGAAGAGTTCCGAGGAAATTTTCTTCCTTTGTGAGGTTCGAGAAAATATTTATATTTGCCGGAACCGTATTATAAATGTTTGACGAGAATTCTGTATCAAAAAGAATAAATCTCCATCTTCCGTCTGAATACGGATTTGAACTGTCAGTTACAGATGATTTCCACATTGCCATATTGTTCTTGCCCCAGTCCTTGTTTGCAATATAGATTTCTGTACTCATATAGTCGATAAAGCTGTCGATGTCAACCATGCTGCAGAGCTTTGCATAATTTTCTGCAGAAGAAAGGTCCGTTTTTCTGATCCATTCCGCAAGTGACTGGTATTCCGCAAATGTTTCCTCACTGCCTTCGTCAAGTTCCTGATTCTTAACTATGCATACGTTCTTTTTGCTTACACCGGTATGAGCTTTGATATAGTCTTCGCTGATTTTTTCAGTGATTTCATAATGACCGTAAAACTGTCCGTTAATAAATACCACGCACGGTTCCATAGCCTGTTTAAGGAAACTGCGTCCGTCTGCAAGTGTCTGGTTAAGCTTGTCTCTGAATCTTGTGTCCTGGCAGTCATTGCCGGCGTTTCTGAGAATGAAGCTGTCAAAATCCTTTATCTTTTTGCCTGTCGACTCACTTCTGAGAGTTCCTGAGAAGAGGTCGTAGTCTATAGTGCTTTTACCGTATTCGGATCTGGCATATACATTAAGGCTTTTCTGTTCAAATCTTCTTGTATATCCGCCGTGGATTCTGATACCAATGTTCTGATACAGTTCACGTTTTCCGCCGCTGAAAATCTGCATGTTTGCAGGACGTTCCCACTCTGAACCTGACTTGTCATAGTTCTGCCAGATGCCGGTCTGCCTGTCGAAAAGATTTTTGCTGTCAGTAACAATTGATATTATTTTCATGTTCCGGTAGTATGAAGCTTTGTTTTCATAACCGATGAAATAAACTGCAGTTACAGGCTCACTCATGTTACCTTCTGAATCGTATGCAACGGCACGTATTACTGCAGCATCACCGGAAACAGCGGCTGTATTGTTCTCAGGTTTTCCGTCTTCAGGTTTCTGTCCTGCTTCAGGACCGCCCGGTTCTCTGCCGCCGTCCGGTTTCTTCTGTGACTGTCTGGCAGCATTCATTGCATTTGAAATGCTTATTGCTCCGGTGTACTCGGTTGAGTTTTTGTCAGGAGTTGACGAATCAACGGTAAAATATATTTTTGCTCCTTCACCTGCGGAAAGCGTAAGATCAAATGAACTGCTGTAAAATCCCGAAGGGGCGGAGAACGAAGGGGACTGAACAACTTTCTGTATAACTGATTCGGATTTGTTTTCTGCTCCCGGTGTCATAGCCATAACTGCAAGCTCAGAAGCTCCGTCCTTAGTTCGTCCGAATGAAACATTTGCATCAATTGCTCCGAATGTTACACTGTCAGCTTTCTTTCCGTCTCTGTCTGTAAGCGTAAGAGTTTCACCGTCGGTTGATAATCCGAAAAATGCCGTGTTTGCACCTTCAACAGCTGTATTGTCTGAATTGAAGAAAACTACAAGGTGCTCACCACCGGATATTTTTGTTCCTTCTGCAAATGTGAATTTGTAAGGCTTTGTCTCAGTGTCGGAAATTCCGTATCCGCTTATATCGATGCTTTCCGATGAACTGTTCCAGATTTCTGCCCAGTCATAAAATTTTCCGTCCGGTGCGGCATATTCAGTATTTTTTGCGCATATCTCGTTTATAAAAAGGGGACCGGCCTGTTCTGCGCCGGCAGGGGATGGTGTAATCGCTGCCATAGTACACAGTACTGACAAAATGCAGCTGACTGACAAAATTTTCTTTTCTGTCTGTTTCATTAATATACCTCCGTTTACACATACGACTCCCCGATATCATAAGACGCTATATTTATTAGACGCAGTGACTGGCTGTGAGGTTCCCGCGAAACAGAAAAATTCTTCATATTTCAGTGGTTCCTTAATATTATGGGATACTGTCTGCGAAATCTGACACTGACTGTACTGTCCTGAAGCGGTTTATCTATTGATTTTTGTCTGAAAATATGATACAATTATAACAACACAGCGGAATACATTATTGCGTTTACAATAACTGCGGTTTATGCGGGGTTACAGAGCATGGCTGCATGATGAGAGGGGATTTATTATGAAACTTACAGATTTTAATGATTTAATCAACAGGGAGATTACATGGATATGCATTTCAGCTTCAGCTGCTTCTTCCGGAGGTGTGACCCTTCAGATTGAACAGACTGAAACGGGTACAGAGGTTACTTTATCCAGATCCGGAAAAGGTACCGGGTTTGAATGTGATGAAGAAGTTTACAGTGATGTCAGAATAAGCAGTGTGATTGAACGTATCAAGAAAATTAACGCTATTTCTCTCGTACAGGATGAAGATGATGAAAACAGCTTCAGCTTTGATGATGATGCTGAGATTGCAGGAACAGAATATGAGATTTCTTTCGGCATTGACGAATACATTGTATTCAGCATAACAGGCTGCGATTTTCAGAGTAAATCCATCAATCTGTTCACAAAGGTCATAATGAGTATGTTCCGTGAAGGCGGAGCATTACTTGAATTCCTTGACGGAGATTACTGATAACAGGAATACAGAATAAAAAACACGTATCAGATTTAACCGGTAAATCTGATACGTGTTTTTTTGCTTTGCTCATCCGATGACAATGTTGTAAGTCATGAGATTGACGAAGCAAGTTCCTGTTCGTTTTTATACCATACAATACGGTTCTTGCCTGATTTTTTTCCGATGTAGAGGTAGTCATCAGCTTTTTTTATCACACTGTCAAAATCCTTCGGACGACCCTCTGAAAGACCGGCAGTGACCGTTACGGCTGTATTGTCAGGAAGAATAACACTTGATGAAATTTTGCTGCAGAGAGAAGATACTTTTTTGTAAGCAGTTTCAGCGTCAGAGCAGTGATAGTAAATTACAAATTCTTCTCCGCCCCATCTGCAGGCGTAATGATCGCTTGTATTGTATGACTTTATGCACTCTGAAATCTTCTGAAGAACTTCATCACCCTTGTCATGTCCGAAATTATCATTGATTTTCTTAAAATTGTCTATATCAAGGATTACGGCAGTTATAAAGGTGTTCGACTCCCTGTTAATGGAACGGTAGAGAAACCTTCTGTTATACAGGCCTGTAAGTGCATCGTGATTGCTGTTGTAGTCAAGAGTGTTTTTAACCATCTCAAGCTCAACTTCATAGAAGAACGAGGTATAAACAATTGTAAACAGAGCTATTGCAAGATTGATTGTGTAAAAAAGCTTCGCATATTCTGAGGTCAGACGATGTGATGCAGGAAGCATTTTTTCAACAAAGTCAGCATTTGAAAAGAAAGTTCCCAGAGCTGCTATCATGCCGATAATCTGGAAACGGAATCTTTTGTCACCAAACGACGGCGCAAGATAGAAAACAACAGAAACCATGCCAAGCGTAAAGTATATGAAGCCGTAGTTTCCGACGGTCAGCAGTTCACTGTTGAATGAAAACAGAATTATTTCAAAATAGGAAATGACAATTATTCGCTCTGACTGTTCCTTGTTTTTTTCAATAACAATAAAAACGATAAAAAACAATGTGCTGATCAGATTAAGAAGAGAAAGAAAATTAGCTTTCATTAAAAAAAATACTATCATGTACGCAACGTGAACTCCGAGACACATAAAAAGGAAGATAGCATTTTTATGTAAAGACATTTTCTGGATCAGACTGTTCTGATTACTGCTTTGATTCATAGGCACCTCCCGATATTTCAGAAACGTTTTCAGCGTAAACGATGCAGTTTCTTCCGTTCTGCTTGCCTTCATAAAGAAATGTGTCAGCCTGCTTGACCAGCTTGTCAAAATCTTTTTTGTTTCCGCTGGAAATTCCTGCAGTAAGAGTTACATGAGTGCTGTCCGGCAGAATGGTTTTTTCGGAAATATCTGAACATAAACTGCTGACAATTCTGTATGCATCTGATTCACTTCCTTTGGCGAAAAACATAATAAATTCCTCGCCGCCCCATCTTACCGGGCAGATGCTGTCTTTTTCAGCTGTTTCACGGATAATGGATGAAACACTGACAAGCACATCATCACCGGTGTCATGTCCGAAGGTATCATTTACTTTTTTGAAGTGGTCAATATCGAGAAGGGCAACAGCAACGGAATCAGAATCTGTGCTGTCTATTAAATCGTATACGTATCTGCGGTTGAAGAGGCCTGTAAGAATATCATGTGTGCTGTTGTATTCGAGTTCCTTTCTTGCACGTCCCAGCTGAATATTATAGAAAAATGCATAGTAAATAATGGAGCAGACTGTAATAATGATGTTAAACATCCGGTAAAATTCTGCTCTCGGAATGCACTGTTCGCGTATTGAAGAAAAAACAAAATCCGGAAGATAGAGATTTGCAATATTTACAGCAAGAATAGAGACAATCGATGTTATCTGGAAAAACAGATGTCTGCTCTTGTATGACGGAGTAACATATACAACTGCTGAAACTGTTCCTACTACAAACATTGAAAACCCGAAAGTGCCGCGGCTGAGCAGTTCACATAATACCGAAAATACAGTAATCTCATAATATGAAGCTACCAGAACCTTTTCTGTCTGGACACGAATTTTTTTTATAAAACTTGTACACGAGTAAAATATTACGCTGAATACGTTTATCATTGCCATAGGATATATTTCATACGCCAGAAAAGATATTACATACGATAAATGCACCGCAAGACACATGAATGAAAAAGCTGTTTCACTGTGTTTTTCAAGAAATTCGTAAAAAGCGGAATTACTTTTTTCTTTTCCCAATCCCAAAACCTCCCGGTTATATATACTTAAGGAAGCACTGATTAAATCACGTCTGACGAAAACTCTGCCTGCACATTCTGTACGTCAGACTTAATCAGCGTTTCCTTAATAAAAATATATTGATACTTTTTACCAATTATACACTATAATTATAGCAGATATTGTGAAAATTATCAAGTACCTTAAGAATAAATTTTTAAAAATATCTGTTCTCCAAATTGACATTTTTACGTGGCTGTGATATACTTAACTGTATGAATGCACAGCTGAATTTTTTTTCTGTTCAGGTCTTCGGCTGTAAAAAATTATCAGATTTTCACAGGACATAACCGGGATTTTGAAACATTTTATCAGGAGATTCATTCTATGAAGAATACAATTGCGACAATTAAGACACAGAAAATAAACGGTGAAAAAATATCTATGCTTACCGCATATGATTATTCAACTGCAAAGCTGATGGATGAATCAGGAATCAATACAATTCTCGTAGGTGATTCTCTGGGTATGACAATGCTTGGATATGAGGATACGCTTTCAGTAACAATGGAAGATATGATAAGTCATACTGCTGCGGTTGCAAGAGGTGCTAAAAATGCATTTGTTATTGCTGATATGCCTTTTATGTCATATCAGACTTCTGTTTATGATGCAGTTGTAAATGCGGGCAGACTTATGAAGGAAGGACGCGCAAATGCAGTTAAGCTCGAGGGAGGAGCATCTGTTTGTCCTCAGATTAAAGCAATTACCGAGGCATCTGTTCCTGTTGTTGCACACCTTGGTATGACACCACAGTCCGTTAATGTATTCGGCGGGTTCAAGGTACAGGGTAAGGATGAAGCAGCAGCTCTTAAGCTTATCAGTGACGCGCTTGAGATTGAGAAGGCTGGTGCCTGCATGGTTGTTCTCGAATGTGTTCCTGCAAAGCTTGCTGAATATATTTCCGGCATTCTCAAAATTCCGACAATCGGTATCGGTGCAGGAGCGGGATGTGACGGACAGGTGCTTGTATATCAGGATATGCTTGGAATGTTTCCGGATTTTACTCCTAAGTTTGCAAAAAAATTTGCTGATGTCGGTGCAGAAATGAAAAATGCATTTGCCAGGTACATAGAAGAGGTACAGAGCGGAGCATTCCCGGACAGGGATCATTCATTTAAGAATGATGATGATACAGACTATAATAAACTTGCTGAAAAGTTAAAGCCATAAAGAAAGAGGTAATTAGAGTGGTTGTTGTAAAAACAATTAAGGAAGTCAGAGAAACAGTTAAGCAGTGGAGAAGGGAAGGACTTACTGTTGGCTTTGTTCCTACAATGGGATATCTTCACGAAGGACATCAGAGCCTTATCAGGGCTGCGGGTGAAAATGACAGAGTTGTTGTAAGTATCTTTGTTAATCCAATGCAGTTTGGTCCGACTGAGGATCTTGCAACATATCCAAGAGACCTTGAACATGATAAGGAAAAATGTTCTGAAGCCGGTGCTGATCTTATTTTTGCTCCGGAAGTATCGGAAATGTACGAAGACAACTTTCAGTCATACGTTGACATGAATCTTCTTACAGAAGAACTGTGCGGCCTTACAAGACCGTGTCATTTCAGAGGAGTATGTACTGTAGTAAGCAAGCTTTTCAATATTGTAAAGCCTGACAGAGCATATTTCGGAAAAAAGGATGCTCAGCAGCTGGCTGTAATTAAGAGAATGGCAGCAGACCTTAATATGGATATAGAAATTATCGGATGTCCGATAATCAGAGAAGATGATGGTCTGGCAAAGAGCTCAAGAAACACATATCTGAATGCTGATGAAAGAAAGGCAGCTCTTGTTCTTTCACAGGCAGTAAGAAAGGCTGAGGAGCTTATTACATCAGGAGTAAGAAATTCAGCAGAGATAATTTCAGCAATGTCTGCTTTAATTGACGCTGAACCGCTTGCAAAAACAGACTATATCAAGATTGTTTCACTTGACACAATGCAGCAGATACCTGAGATTGATAACGGAGCTCTTGTTGCGCTTGCTGTTTATATCGGCAAAACAAGACTCATAGATAATTACTTCTACGAAGGGAAATAATCAGATAATGGAAATAACAATGCTGAAAAGCAAAATTCACCGTGCAGTTGTAACGCAGGCTGAGCTTAATTATGTAGGCAGTATTACTATTGATTCTGAACTTATGGATGCTTCAGGAATTTTTGAATATGAAAAGGTTCAGATAGTTGATATAAACAACGGTAACAGATTTGAAACGTATGTTATTGCAGGTGAACCTGGTTCCGGGGTTGTATGTCTTAACGGAGCAGCTGCAAGATGTGTTGAGCCGGGAGATCTGGTGATTATAATGGCTTATGTTTCGCTGACTCCTGATGAAGCAGGGCGTTTCAGACCTAAGGTAGTTTTTGTGGATGAAAACAACAGTATAAAAAATGTTCTTGATTATGAAAAGCACGGGCTTCTGACTGAGCAGATGACAGAAATGAAATAACAGACAATATGCAGGGCTGACTACCCTGCATATATTTTAGGAGGGGGAAATACTATGCTTAGCGGTAAATGTGTTGTTCTTGGCGTAACAGGATCAATAGCGGCCTACAAGACTGCTAATCTGGCAAGCATGCTGGTGAAAATGCACTGCGACGTACATGTAATTATGACTCAGAACGCTGTCAGCTTTATTAATCCGATTACTTTTGAAACTCTTACAAACAACAAATGCCTGGTTGACACCTTCGACAGGAATTTTCAGTTCCACGTTGCCCATGTCAGTCTGGCACAGAGAGCAGATATGTTTATGATAGCACCTGCTTCCGCAGATATTATCGGGAAAATTGCTTCCGGGATAGCTGACGATATGCTGTCAACTACAGTTATGGCTGCCAGATGTCCGGTTTACATTGCACCTGCAATGAATACAGCGATGTTTGAAAATCCGATTGTTCAGGATAATATCAGCAAACTTCGCAGATTTGGCTATCATATTATTGAACCGGATTCAGGATTCCTGGCATGCCGTGATACAGGAAAAGGAAAGCTGCCTTCTGAAAAACTGCTCTGTGACTATATACTCAGAGAAACGGCCTGTGAAAAGGATCTTAGAGGTAAACGTATACTGGTTACGGCAGGACCGACTCAGGAAGCACTTGATCCGGTGAGATTTATATCGAATCACAGCTCAGGAAAAATGGGTTTTGCAATAGCGAGACAGGCTATGCTCAGAGGTGCTGATGTAATACTTGTCAAAGGTCCTGCATCAGCAGAACCTCCTCCGTTTGTAAAGGTAATTGATATAGTTTCGGCTCAGGACATGTTTGAGGCAGTCAGGGATAATTTTACTGAATGTGACATTGTCATAAAGTCAGCAGCGGTTGCCGATTACAGGCCGGCGGATGTAAGTGATCAGAAAATCAAGAAAAAAGACGGGGACATGAGCATTCCGCTTGAAAGAACACAGGATATTCTTGCTTATATCGGTGAACACAGAGCGCCGGAACAGTTTATATGCGGTTTTTCAATGGAAACAGAGAATATGCTTGAGAATTCCAGGGCTAAGCTTAAAAAGAAAAAAATAGACATGATATGCGCGAATAATCTTAAACAGACCGGTGCCGGTTTTGCCGGAGATACTAACATCGTTACTCTTATTACTGAAAACAGGGAAACCGAACTTCCTCTTCTTAGCAAGGATGAGACGGCGTCAAGAATACTTGATTTTATCAGTGAAACAATAAAGAACAGATAAAAAAACACCTCAGAGATACACTATATTCTGTATCTCTGAGATGTTTCCGTTATCAGCTGTCAGTTTGAAGCAGCCGGTTTTTCTTTTATATTTTCTTCTTGGTGTGTCTTTGTATATTCTTCAACACATGAAAGAACTACAGCAACTGCAAAATATAAAACAAAGAGAATTGCATCAACGATGACAATCGGCATTACGGCATCATTGAGTGCGTGCTTTGTAACATTGCCGTATGATGAGTTTGCAGGAACAAGAATGTTGTATGCTTCAGAGAAGACTACAGTCTTGTAAAAGTCATCTGTTGTGCTGTTTACAAGCTTGTAAAGCTTGTCAATCTGGTCGTTAATCTTGGAAAGATCTTCTTCAACTCTTGCTTTTTTAGCTTCTGAGTTTACGGTTGTTGATGAATTAAGTCTTTCGATTCTCTTGGAGTAAAGACTGATTTCCTGAATTGTGTTTGAAAGATTCTGCTGAATCTGAGCTTTCTTTTCAAAGAGCTGGTCATACTGTTCGGATGACTTAACTGCTTCGGCATTTCTTTCCTCTCCTGCTTCGCTGCCGTAAAGCATTAATGTATTCTGTTCGTAATTTGCAATTGAAGCGTTTACGGAAGCAAGTGTTTCGTTGTAAACAGCTTTTTCTCTTTCAAGTGTTTCAACCTTGAAAGTATATTTTGTAAGGAGTGTATCCTTGTCCTTTGTGATAGTGTTGTATGTAATGTATGATGAGATTCGTTCGAGGTCAATCTTTCTTAATGTGTTGATTGTTTCAGTAAGGTCAGGGAAAGTATAGCCTGTTTCAGAAGAACGGTATCTTGTAGCGTTTAACGAGCTGTTGCTTTCAAGCTCGGTTTCCTCAACCTGCTTGACGTAATCAAGAAGCTTGGTAAGTGAGTCATCAAAAATATCAATCGCTTCAGCATAGTCATATTCTGTGTAGTCAAGAGCTGTAAGCGGGCTTCCGAGACTCTTGTTGTATCCGTAGGCTTCCATAAAATATTCGCTGTAGCCTTCAAGAATGCAGTTGAGAAGTGCTGCTGCCTGTGTATCTGTGAGTCCTGTAGGAGCGTAGTCAAAGTATACCTTGTAAGTGTTAGGGTATAAACCAGGAGTAAGAATCTGGTCGATGGCTGACATTGAGTTGCTGTTTCCTGCATCAAAAATGTTTTTGTATGCAGTAAGTCTTTCTACCTCTTCCTTAGGAGTAATGGATTCGAAGGAAATACTCTTTCTGACTGTTTCAAGCTTGTCAGAAGAAATGCTGAGATCGTCCAGAGCTTTTTCGATAATCTGAGGGCTCTTTATGGTATTAACACTGAATTCATTTCCTTTCGGGTCAAGACCCTGTTCGATTCCGTCAAAAGAAAAACTAACAAGCGAAACCATGTTTTTGTAGCTGTCCTGCTTTGAAAGGGCGGAGCCGACAAGAGCAAGAATTGAAGCGATAATTGTTAAAGAAATCCATAA
>DCGK01000090.1:2088-6429 GCA_002315235.1 Ruminococcus sp. UBA1780 | reverse complement strand
CTTGCGGAGTATTCCAACGATGGAAATACTGATTTGTTCCTCCTCATGTTCCTCTTTTGCATTCTGAAGAGTGACATTAAGGTATTTTTCATTGAGATCGTTCATTTTTTCTCCTTAATAATCATAATAATAAACTGTAATGTTCTGTGTATGGGCAGAACAATAATTATTATATCATATTTAACTTAATTTGTAAAGTCTGCATTTATAATGTTTGCCTGAAAAAATGACGAAAGTGACGGAAATATAATAAGATTTTTTTACTACAGTACACTGTAAATTTATTCGGATGATATTGCTTAATTAATAAAAATAGTTTATAATATAGAATACACATGTTCGGTTAAGGAGGAGTACTGTGGATATTCAGCCAGGTGATACACTCATTATGAAAAAAAATCATCCCTGCGGAAAAAACGAATTCTATGTAATAAGATCAGGCGCTGACTTCAGACTGAGATGTCTCGGCTGTTCCAGGGAATTCATGGTTCCCCGCAGCAAGATTGAAAGCAGAATAAAGCATGTTGTCAGAGAAAAAGAATAAAAAGGAATTATAATATGTTAGAAAAATTAAAGCTTACATCCAACAGGTACGACGAAATAAACCTGAAACTGTCTGACCCGACGGTTATCAGCAATAATTCTCTGTACACACAGCTTATGAAAGAGTACAAGACCCTTACTCCTCTCATAGAAAAATACAACGAATACCTTACTGCTGAAAAGCATTTTGAAGAGGCAAAGGAACTCCTTGAAGCCGGCGGACTTGATGCCGAAATGAAGGAAATGGCTCAGATGGAGTATGATGAGCAGAAGGAAAATACAGAAAAGTTTTACGATGAACTCAAGATACTGCTTCTTCCTAAAGACCCTAATGACGATAAGAATGTAATTATAGAAATACGAGGAGGAGCAGGCGGTGAGGAAGCTTCGCTGTTTGCAAATTCACTCTACAGAATGTATTCCATGTATGCAGAGTCCATGGGCTGGAAGCAGGAAATTCTTAACTCCAATGAGACAGAGCTCGGCGGATTCAAGGAAATCAGCTTCTCCGTTGAGGGCGAAGGTGCCTATTCACGTTTCAAGTATGAAAGCGGAGTGCACAGAGTTCAGAGAGTTCCTGAAACAGAATCACAGGGACGAATTCATACATCAACCGTTACGGTAGCTGTCCTTGTTGAAGCTGATGAGGTTGAGCTCGAGATTAATCCGACAGAACTGAAAATAGATGTTTTCCGTGCCAGCGGCGCAGGCGGTCAGCATATCAACAAGACTGAATCTGCAGTCCGGATTACACATCTTCCTACCGGAACGGTTGTTGAATGTCAGGACGAAAGAAGTCAGTTCAAGAATAAGGAACGAGCTATGAAGATTCTTCGTTCAAGGCTGTATGAGGCACTTCAGCAGGAACAGGCTGACAGAATAGCGTCAGAAAGAAAAATGCAGGTAGGAACAGGCGACAGATCCGAACGCATCAGAACCTACAACTATCCGCAGGGTCGTATCACTGACCACAGAATCGGACTTACACTTTATAAGATAGAGGATGTTCTGAACGGACATCTTGATGAAGTAATAGATGCACTGGCAACTGCTGATCAGGCTGCAAAGCTTGCTTCACAGAGTGATCAGTAATTATAGTGAACGCATTTATTTAATGCGTTTACGATACGTAAAGGCATTAGGAAAACACAGATTAAATCACGTCTGACGAAAATTCTCCCTGCGTATTCTGTACGCCGGACTTGGTCGGTGCTTCCTTAAACAAATGCATTTACAATATTTTCACTATTTTTTCAGAAGGAGAGAAATGTGATTAGCTAATGCGAAATCATGCAAAAGAATGAAAGATATTATTTGTCTTACCGGAAGTGATGAAGATCTTGAAACTGCTGCTTCACTGCTGAAAGAAGGAGAAGTTGTAGGTCTTCCTACAGAAACAGTATACGGTCTTGCTGCGGATGCGACAAACCGTGAAGCTGTTGCACGTATTTTTGAAGCTAAGGGCAGACCTGCGGATAATCCACTGATTATTCATGTTTCTGATCTGAAAATGATGGAGGAATATGCAGATGACATTCCAAGATGTGCATACCGTCTTGCAGACGCATTCTGGCCGGGTCCGCTTACAATGATTCTTCCGAAAAAGAATAATATTTCCGATATTGTTACCGGAGGACTTGACACGGTTGCGGTTCGTATGCCTTCTCATGATATCATGAGAAAAGTAATCTCAATGGTCGGACGCCCTCTTGCTGCCCCGTCAGCAAATCTTTCCGGTTCTCCGAGTCCTACAACTGCAAAGCATGTAACTGATGATATGAACGGAAGAATAGCTGCAGTTGTTGACGGAGGGGAATGTTCAGTCGGTGTTGAATCCACTGTAATTTCATTTGAAGGTTACGATTCAGTCCGTATTCTCAGACCGGGTCTCGTTACCGCTGAAGAACTCAGCAGATATGTTGATGAGGTTATAGTTGATGAAAATATACTTTCAGATGTTGTTCCTGAGGTTAAGGAAGTTCGTTCACCCGGTATGAAGTATAAGCATTATTCTCCGGAGGCACATGTTGTGCTTGTACGCTACAGTCTTGAGCAGTTTATAAAATATGTTTCCGCACAGCCTGATGACAGCCTCTGCTGTCTCATTTATGATCAGGACGCTGAGAATTTTCCTTTTGAATATATGACATACGGTTCCACACCTGTAGAACAGGCTCAGCAGATTTTTTCAAAGCTGCGTGAAGCCGACAAGCGTGGAATAAAAAATCTTTATGTAAGATCTCCTGAGAAGGACGGAGTCGGACTTGCTGTGTACAACAGGCTGATTCGCGCAGCAGGGTATGAGGTGGTTGAGTGATGAATCAGCTTGATGGTGTAATGGTTGTTGGACTTACCGGGCAGACAGGCTCCGGAAAGACAACTGCCTGCAGAAAATTTATGGAAAACGGATTTGCCGTTATAAATGCGGACGGAATAGCACGTTCTGTTATGGAACCTGATTCCGCATGTCTCAGAGAAGTGACAGACTGTTTCGGAACCGGTATACTGAATTCCGATATGTCCCTTAACAGACAGTGTCTCGCAGATATTGTATTTAACAATCCAAAGAAGCTTGAGCTTCTGAACAGTATCATGTATCCTCATATAACTTCACAGATTCTTGCTCAGATAAGAAGCAATTCAGCAGCCGGAAACAAGCTGATTCTTCTTGACGCTCCTACGCTTTTTGAAAGCAGGGCTGATGATTTCTGCGAAATTATTATTTCGGTTATTGCTGATCACGATACAAGGCTGAAAAGAATAATAAAGCGCGACAGTATTTCAGAGGAGCAGGCTGAGGCAAGAATGAGTGTTCAGCATAACGATAAGTTTTTTGTTGACAATTCGGATTTTATAATAAGAAACAATGACGGTATGAACTGTCTGGATGATATTGTTGATGAAATGTCAGATAAAATAAAGCGTTATTACGCAAACAAATTCAAAGATCAGGAGTAAGTCAATGAGTAAGGAAAAGGATACTTCACCAGTAAAGGAACTTAAGGATAAGCTTTTCTATACAAAGAAGAATGTTTATCAGATTATCGAAGATGAAGAAGTCAGCAGAATAACAGCGTTTTCTGAGGATTACAAGGCTTTTCTCAATGAAGCCAAAACAGAACGCGAAGCTGTTAAGTTTGCTCTTCTTGCAGCTCAGGAAAAGGGATACAGAGAATATACTCCGGGAATGACACTTAAACCGGGGGACAGGGTTTTCTGCAATAACAGAGGCAAAGCTCTTATTCTTGCAGTTATCGGAAATGAACCGGTAAAAAGCGGCGTAAGAATCAATGCTGCACATGTTGATTCGCCAAGACTTGACCTTAAACAGTGTCCGGTATATGAAGACAGCGAAATGGCACTTTTCAAAACGCACTACTATGGCGGGATAAAAAAATATCAGTGGCCGACAATACCTCTTGCACTTCATGGTGTAGTGGTTCTTCAGGACGGTACACAGGTTGACATTAATATAGGCGAAAATGATGATGATCCTGTGTTTGTCATAAGTGATCTTCTTCCTCATCTTGCTCAGGAGCAGATGAAAAAGACAGGTGGTTCAATTGTAACAGGCGAAGACCTGAACATTATTATCGGCTCACGTCCTTTTAAGTCTGACAGCGAAAGTGAGCTTGTCAAGCTTAATATTCTTAATATACTATATGAAAAATACGGTATTATGGAAGAGGATTTTCTTTCTGCAGAACTTGAAGCAGTTCCTGCTTTTAAGGCAAAGGATATCGGATTTGACAGAAGTATGATTGGTTCCTACGGACATGATGACAGAGTATGTGCATA
>DCGK01000090.1:1928-2065 GCA_002315235.1 Ruminococcus sp. UBA1780 | reverse complement strand
TATCCGGCGTTAAGAGCTGCTCTTGATACTGACAAGACTCCTTCGAAGACAATTGTTACAGTTCTCACTGATAAGGAAGAAACAGGCAGTGACGGAAACACCGGTCTGAATTCTTCATATCTGAGATATTTTATTGA
>DCGK01000090.1:0-1888 GCA_002315235.1 Ruminococcus sp. UBA1780 | reverse complement strand
GATCTTGCTGCTGATTTCGGAGAACGCGGAACAACAGTTCTTTCAAAGTCCGAATGTCTTTCAGCTGATGTTAATGCTGCTTTCGATCCGACATTTCCTTCAGTTATGGAAAAGAAAAATGCATCATATATCAATTACGGTGTAGTTGTTACCAAGTATACCGGAGCACGCGGAAAGTCAGGTACTTCTGATGCATCTGCTGAATTTACCGGAAGAGTACGCACTCTGATGAATAAAAACAATGTTATATGGCAGACCGGTGAACTTGGAAAAGTTGACGCAGGCGGCGGCGGAACTGTTGCTGCATACATCGCAAATATGAACGTTGACGTTATTGATGTCGGTGTTCCTGTTCTGTCTATGCATGCTCCTTATGAAGTTGTTGCAAAGGCTGACGTTTACATGGCTTATAAGGCTTTCAGGGCGTTTATTGAAGATTAAACCGGCGCATTTTAATCAGTGCTTTGAATAAGCATCTTTCGTAAAAACGGAAAATGCTTATTTTTTTAGAAAAAATTGCCTGACAACTATTGACAAGTATTTGCTTTTGATGTATAATAAAGGAAATCAAAATATGGCAAAAAAGAAAGGCTGTGGAAATATGAGAAATTATATCAGAGAAGAAGGAAAGAACAGAATACTGTGTATGGAGGCAGAGAATACAGGAACCGATACCGTTGCAAAGGGTATGCTTGAAAGCAATGAAATCGGCGGTCTTATTCCGTTCAGTGTAATGCGTTTTGACAGTACGGTTACTGCTGAATATAATATTTCCGGATATATGTCATTATCTGAACTTGTGAAGGAAAAGCTGACAGATAAAGACATCAGGTCTTTACTGAGTTCTGTTCTCTGTTCTTATGAAGAAGCCGGGGAGTATATGATAAAACCTGAAAGAATTATTTTTGAATCTGAAATGATGTTTTATGACAGAAACAGCGGAAAGCTTTATCTGTGTGTGTATCCGTTCACAGACAGAATTCAGTACAGCCTTAAAGAATTCCTTAAGGATTTTATATGCGGATTAAGATTTGACGTATCTGAAGACTGCAGCTGTATCGGCAGAATGCTCGGATATCTTAACAGCTGTGAAGAATTCAGCAGTGACGACTTCAGAAATATTTTATTTTCTGAAAATGAGACATTAAAGTCAGCTGCTGCTTCAGATTCTGCAGTAACGGCTGACAATACGTACATGACAGTATATGATGCAGACAGATACAATGAAACTGAAGCATCTTCAGAGAAAACAGTTAAAAACTCAGAAAACAGAATCTCAGTGTCTCTTGATGCTTTTGCTGATGATGAAGAATATGAGGATAACGACAGCGGCGGGTTCCTTTCCAGGATTTTTGGCAGTTTTAAACTGTCCGGAAAGAAAAATTCCGAAAAAAGTCTTATGAATTCCCGTATAACTGATACAGATGAAGATTTTCTGATTCCGGACAGTATAAACGAAACTATCCTGTTAAGTGAAAAAAATGAAGGAAGCAGACCACATCTGATACGCATGAGCAGCAATGAAATAATTGAACTGTCAGGAAACAGTTTCAGGATAGGGTCGGATAATGACAGTGTTGATTACTGTATCAGTGATAACTGTGCAGTCAGCAGAGTCCATGCTGAAATAAAAAGGAAAGGCGGCTGCTTCTTTATAGCTGATAATCATTCCACTAATTCGACATACGTTGATAATCAGGAAGTAAAGGGCAAAAAGGAAGTAAAGCTTATTAACAGATGCCGTATAATGCTTGCGGATGAGGAATTTATCTTCTGCAGCTGCTAACGGATAACAGCACAGAGCTTTGAAAGAATTCATTATACAACGCAAACAGCACATCAGAATTACGCAGAAAACGTATATTTGATGTGCTGTTTTTTATTTATA
>DCGK01000088.1 GCA_002315235.1 Ruminococcus sp. UBA1780 | reverse complement strand
GACGTGATTTAATCAGTGGTTCCTTTATTCTACTGAAATAATGTAATAGTAAACAGGCTGTCCGCCGTTTACAAGCATAACCTCTGTCCTGTCTCCAAGCTTCTGCGAAATGAGTCTGTGCATTTTTTCTGCATTCTCATCTGTAACATCAGCACCGTAAATAAGCGTAACATAAGAAGAATCACTGTTTACAAGCTTCTTCACAAGCTTTACCATAACCCTGCTTATATCCTTGTCAGTAAACGCAAGTCTGTTGTTTTCAAGGGCAATTATCTCTCCCTTTTTAATCTGCTTTCCGTCAAATTCAGTGTCCCTTGCGGCAAATGTTACAAGACCCGTTGAAACCTTTTCAAACGCTTTTGTCATAGCTGTTCTGTTTTCAGAAATATCCGATGATTCATCAAATGCAAGCATAGCTGCAATACCCTGAGGGATGGTTCTTGTCTGAAGTACACATACTCCTCTGTCAGCAAACTTAACCGCCTGCTCGGCTGCCATGATTATGTTCTTGTTATTCGGAAGGACAAATACAGTTTCCGCAGGAGTACTGTATATCGCATCAAGAATATCCTCAGTTGAAGGATTCATTGTCTGACCACCCGTAACAATAACATCGGCACCGAGGTCCTTAAAGAGAGCCTCAACACCGTGACCTGCAGCAACAGCAGCAAATCCGAATTTTTTCTCAGGTTTTGTTCTGACAACGTTTTTCTTCTGAACCTTTTCCTTTATCTTTCCGTCATGCTGAAGTTTCATGTTTTCAATCTTAGGGAGATTGATATATCCGTACTCAAGTGCCTTTTCAATTACATTTCCAGGATTGTTGGTATGAACATGAACTTTGATTATCTCATCGTCATCAACAACAAGAACACAGTCGCCTATTGTCTCAAGATATGCTCTGAGCGAAGCTGAATCCCTGCAGTCAGCCGACTTTGTGATTATACACTCCGTACAGTAAGTAAATTTTATATCCGCATCTTCATCATCACTGTCATTTACCGGAGATGATGAAGCCGAAGCACTGCTTTCTGAAACCCCGGCAATCTTTCCGCCGTTAAAAACATCCATCATTCCGCGGAATATTGTCACAAGTCCCTGTCCGCCGGCATCGACAACTCCTGATTTTTTAAGAACCGGAAGCATCTCCGGAGTCTTTGCAAGAGCTTCCTCTGCCGCTTCACAGACTGATTTCCAGAAAACTGAAATCTCATTTGTGGACGCAAATGATTTCTGAGCTGCCTGGGATGCCATTCTGGCTACAGTAAGAATCGTACCCTCTGTCGGCTTCATAACAGCCTTGTATGCTGCATCAGTGCCAAGCTCAAGTGCATTTGAAAAATGTTCGCACTGTGCCGACTCAAGATCCCTGAAGGCCTTTGAAAAGCCTCTGAAAACAATAGAAAGAATTACGCCGGAATTTCCTCTTGCGCCTCTGAGCATTGCGGATGCCGCCGTATCAGCCACCTTTGAAACAGTAACGTCATCTCCGAGAAGAAGAAGCTCCTTTCTGGCTGCATTTATTGTCATGGACATATTTGTACCGGTATCACCGTCCGGAACAGGATAAACATTGAGTTCATCTATCTGATGACGTCGCTCTTCAAGACATACAGCCCCGTTTATTATCGCATCTTTGAAAATTTTTCCGCTAACCACGTATTTGTACTCCTTTATTCTGAGATGTTGTCAACAAAAATATTTATTCCGGCTGTATCAATCCCCGTCATTTCCTTTACGGCATATTTTACTCTTCGCTTAAGGCTTGATGTAACAGCAGAAATATTTGTTCCGAATGTTACTGATACATGTATCCCGATATACAGACGGTTGTTCCTTACCTTTATACTGACACCTTTTCTGCATAAACTGTCTATTTTCAGAAAAGAACATACATCATTAAGCATGGATGAGGTATTCATGTCTGCCACTCCCACACATCCGGTAACTGTATTCCAGATAAGATCCGTAAGATATCTGTTAGAAACTGTTATTTTACCAATATGATTCTCAACTGTTATCATAAAGTGTTCTCTCCTCTGATAAATTTATATGTTTTCTTCAAAGCTCCGCTTTAGCAGACAGAGACAATCCGAAGAACTGCTTTCGTTCAGCACGGGAATATCCCCTGACGCCTGTAAAGAACCGGGATATTCTCCGTGTTGTTATTATAGCACAAAACATGTATTTACACAATAGTTCCCCGTGTTGACAAATTCTCCGGGACTGTGTTATCATTAAGGAAATTTAATTATATACACCGGAGAGTATCGTACAATATGAACTTACTTTTTATAGGCGATGTTGTCGGCCGTTCAGGCTGCGACTTTATACGTAAAAATCTTTACAGAATCAAAAAAGAATACGAAATTGACATTACCGTTGCAAACGGCGAAAATTCCGCACAGGGCAACGGCATCACCCGTGCGTCCGCAGATGAACTCACAGGCTGTGGAATCGATATTATAACAACCGGAAATCACGCATTCAGACGCAGGGAAACAGAAATATTTGAAAAGGAAAACATTCTCAGACCTGCAAACTATCCTGACGGCTGTATCGGACGGGGATACGGAATATATGATTTCGGAAGATACAGTATTGCTGTTGTAAATCTTATGGGCACTGCGTTCATGGAGGCTCTCGACAATCCGTTCTCATGTATTGACGAAATCCTGAATGAAATTGACACGCCTAACATCATAGTTGATTTTCATGCCGAAGCCACCTCCGAAAAGAAAGCCATGGGACATTATCTGGCAGGCAGAGTTACAGCTGTCCTTGGAACTCACACTCATGTTCAGACTGCAGATGAAACGATTCTCGGAAATCACACCGGATACATCACCGATGCCGGAATGACCGGGCCTGAGCTGAGCGTTCTCGGAATACGGGCAGAAGACGCAATAGCAAAGCAGAAGTATAAAACTCCTGTTTCATTTACCGAATCGGAAAATCCTGCGTTTCTTAACGGCGTTGTTTTACAGATTGATACTAAACTTGGCATATGCACTAAAATCACCAGGTTGATTATAAGGTAATATTAACAAAAATCGGCATAAAGTGTTGCAAATCACTTGTCAGTAATGTATAATGTACTTGCAACCAGACTAAATCTGTACACATCTCACTCAGCGTCATAATATCTTAATATTTTGGTCGCTGACTAAAACGTTTTTAAACTTAGGAGGTTTTCAGTTTGGAAATTTTAAAAGTTTCTTCACACTCTTCACCTAATTCCGTAGCTGGTGCAATAGCAGGTGTAATAAGAGAAAAGAAGGCAGTTGAGGTTCAGGCAGTAGGTGCCGGCGCAGCTAACCAGGCAATCAAGGCAATTGCCATAGCACGCGGATATCTCGCTCCTATCGGTGTAGATCTTATCTGCGTTCCTGCTTTTACTAATATAGCAATCGACGGAGAGGAAAGAACAGCTATTAAGCTTATCTGCGAAGAAAGATAATATATCAGACGGTAGAAAACACAGCCGGGACGTTTCAGTGCGTCCCGGTTTTTTGTCTGTTCTGTCAGTAAGAACAGCAATACTGCCTTAACATAAATTTGACAACATACGAATTCATGTGATATACTTTAATTGCACACTGATTCAGTCATCGGATCTGATCAGCAGCTTAAGGAAGCACTGATTAAGTCTGGCGTACATGATG
>DCGK01000064.1 GCA_002315235.1 Ruminococcus sp. UBA1780 | reverse complement strand
ATTTATTTAATGCGTTTACAATAAACTTCGTTTACTATAGTTATTACTCTGTGCTTCCTGAAAAAACTCCGGCCTCTGATACCAGGAAGCCGGAGTCTTTTACGATAATATATCCGTTATGTATAAAATTATTCTGCTGAATCAACGAATACGCTGTAGATGCATCTGATAGCGTCTTCAAAATCACTTTCGCCGATACCAACGATAATGTTAAGTTCGCTTGAACCCTGGTCAATCATCTTGATGTTGATTCTTGCGTGTGAAAGTGCAGCAAATACTCTTGCAGCTGTACCTCTTGTCTTGTACATGCCGTGACCAACGACTGCAAGAAGTGCGATGCCGTGTTCAACTTCAATATGATCAGGATTTACTTCCTTACGGATCTGTGAAATAACTGATTCTTCCTTGCCTTCAAGAGATGCTGAGCTGAGAACGATACTCATTGTATCAATACCTGAAGGAATATGTTCAAATGAAAGATCATTCTTGTAGAGAATATCAAGAATCTTCTTTACAAAACCAACTTCGCTGTTCATCATTGACTTTTCAATGTTGATAGCACAGAAGCCCTTCTTGCCGGCAATACCTGTGATTGTTGTCTTGCTTATTTCTTCTGAATTGTCCTCAGCAACGATCATTGTACCAGGAGCCGAAGGTTCGTTTGTGTTTCTGATGTTAATCGGGATACCTGCTGTTCTTACAGGGAAGATAGCATCTTCGTGAAGAACTGTCGCACCCATGTATGAAAGTTCTCTGAGTTCCTTGTATGTGATAGTTCTGATTACCTTTGCGCCGTCAACTATTCTCGGGTCAGCAATAAGGAATCCTGAAACGTCTGTCCAGTTTTCATATATTTCAGCGTGTACTGCACGGGCGATAATTGAACCTGTTACGTCTGAACCGCCTCTTGAGAATGTCTTGATTGTGTCGTTGAGTGTTATTCCGTAGAAACCCGGAATTACTGCGTGTTCAACGTTCTTAATTCTTTCGCGTACTGCAGCGATTGTCTTGTCAAGCATAAATGTTCCGTTGTCATCAAAGAAGATAACTTCAGCAGCGTCGATAAATTCGTATCCGAGATATGCAGCAAGGATAATACCGTTAAGGTATTCACCGCGGCTTGCAGCATAGTCACGTCCGCTCTTTGCCTTAAGGCAGTATTCGATTTCATCAAATTCCTTGTCGAGGCTGAGTGAAATTCCGAGGTCGCTGATAATTCCGTTGTAACGTTCCTTGATCTTTCCGAACTGTTCAGCTATGTTCTGTCCGCTCTTTGCAAGCTCATAGCAGCTGTAAAGCATGTCTGTAACCTTGATATCGTCGCTGAATCTCTTGCCAGGTGCTGAAGGAACAACAAACTTTCTCTTTTCATCTGACTTAATGATGTCTGCAACTTTTCTGAACTGGTTGGCATCTGCAAGGCTGCTTCCGCCGAATTTTACTACTTTAACGCCCATAATTAAAACTTCCTTTATAAGATAAAATATAGTTGAATTTAGTCATAAAACCACTATATTATTATATTAAAATCTTATGCTAAAATCAATAGATATATAATATGAAATTGGAAAATACTGAACCTGTATTTTTGTCGAATACGACTGTTCTTTTCAGAAAAACAACATTTACAGGAAATACACCTGAGCCGCAGGGTTATTTCCTGCCGTTTTTCCCTTTTATCTGTATATTCTCGGGACACGCTTTGAAATGCCGCATACAACCTCATATCCGATTGTTCCGTACCATGAAGCAAGCTCATCAGCTGTTATCTCATCGTCACCGTCACGGCCGATAAGCGTTACTGTATCTCCCGGCGCAGCATCTGTTCCTGTAACATCTATCATTGTCTGATCCATGCATACACGGCCGACTATGCTGCATCTCTTTCCCTTGTAAAGAACCTGTCCCCTTGATGAAAGAAGCCTCGAATAACCGTCTGCATATCCTACAGTTATCGTCGCTATTTTTCTTTCTCCGTCAGCTGTATATGTTCTTCCGTAGCTGATGCAGTCGCCGCTTTCAACTGTTTTTACATACGAAATGACTGCTTTGAATTCCATAACAGGACAGATTTCATACGGAAGAGGAAGTGGATAGTTAGGGTACAGTCCGTACATGGTAATACCTATACGTGCAAGCGTACTTGCTTCATCAAAATGATAGCCCGCACCGGCACTGTTAAGAAAATGAACATGTCTCAGCTTAATGCCCCTGCCGGCAAGCTCATTGTATACCGACTTGATGAAATCAGCCTGGTTTTCCGTATATCTGATGTTCTCATCGTCATCACAGTCAGCAACTGCAAAATGAGTAAACAGTCCTTCTGCGCTGATATTTTCAAGCTCTGTGATTCTCTGTGCACAGTCTGCACATTCTGAAACAGTTCTGAATTTAAGACCGATACGGCCCATTCCTGTATCAAGCTTTATATGGCATCTGACAGGGGAAACTGCGTTTCTGCTGAGTTCAGCTGCATGTTCTTCAGATACGATACACTGAATAATATTGTATTTTATAAGTTCATCCGCATATTCCGGAGGTGTATATCCGAGAATAAGTATTTCACCGTCAGAAGTAATGTTTCTTACATTTATCGCTTCATCAAGACTGGATACTGCAAAATATTTAATTCCCATGCTGCAGAGTTTGTTCACAACCTCTGTTTCACCGTGTCCGTAGGCATCCGCTTTGACAACAGCCATTATTTCCGTGGTGCCGGAAAGACTGTTTTTTATGGTATTTATATTTTTTTCAAGCCCGGACAGATTAATCCCGGCCCATGCTCTTTTATGATTTTTCAAAAGAATGCGCTCCTTGTCTTGATATTTATGCTTGATTATGATAAAATAGTGTATTGAGAGATACTATTTATATATTTTACATTTATACTTTATATATTTCAGGGAGAATTAATTTGACAGACAAAACCGTTTGCTTTTCAGGGCACCGTCCGGAAAAGCTCCCCGGCAAAGGCTTATGTGACCGGGCTGAGACTGTATTTATAAAAAATCTTCTCAGATCAAAGATTGAAAAAAGTATCAGCGAAGGATACACACGATTTCTTTCAGGTGTTGCACGGGGAATTGATCTCTGGGCAGCTCAGACAGTTCTTGAACTCAGAGAAATCCATCCTGATATAACGCTTGTCTGTGTGAAGCCCGTTGAAAACCAGGGACATAATTTTCCTGAAGAAGACAGAATCGTCTACGAATCTGTAATAAACCGGGCCGATAAGGTTGTCTGCACATCTGCCGGATATACCCGGAGCTGCTATGCAGTAAGAAACCGCTATATGGTAGACAACGCCGAAAAGCTCATAGCTTTCGTGAACAACTACCGCAGCGGAACAGGACAGACCATTAATTACGCCCGTAAACTCGGAAGAAAAACAGACATAACAGATCTTTCTTCCATAAACTACGAAATGAAATACGAACAGCTCGAACTGGTATAACACCCGTAAGGTATATTATACTACTTTGAATCTGCTTTGTAAAGTTTTAAACACTATCTCCTCAGCTTTTCAACAGAGTTTTCAACATGATGTTGAAAAGCTGCCGAAGTGCTGTCTGCTACAGGTACAATACGCACTGCAGTCATTATAACAACACAGAAGATATTCAGTGCCTCTATGGGCGGCGGGGATATTCTCCCGTTTATCATGAGTTCAGTCTCATGATAAACAAAAGAAATTCTTAGAATTGCCTCTGCTTTTACCAGACAGAGCCCTGAGCAAATTTATTTTTACTGATTTTATAATAACAGAACAAGGGAAATGCCGGAAAATATACACAGCCGTACGGCAATTACAAATAAAATACGCATTTTCCAGGAAACCGGAGGAACATACAATGACATTGTTTAAAAAAAGAAAAAAAGAAAGCGTTGCAATACCTTTTCTCATAAGTATGATTATAACGCTTCTTCTTGTCGGCATACCTGTTTTTAATCTCTACAACAGGATGGTTACTGACAAAACAGGCGCAAACGGCGGCATCGAAAACAACATTTTCAAGCCTACGGATGCAAACGAAACCACTCTTCTGTTTTCGTATTCACCAAATGACAAAAGTCTGAGGCCATCATTTCTGATTCTCAGAACTTCTGCCATGAACAAGAGCTTTACATTTATCCCTGTTTCAAATGACATGCTCTGCGGCAGCACAAAGATGGGGGATATATACAAAAAAGGCGGCATCATCGAACTCACAAAGGCAGTTGAAAAAACCTTTGAAACAGATATCGACAGATATATGGACCTTAACGATGAAGCACTTACAGTTATCTGTGATTCCCTCGGCGGTGTAAGCTTTACAGTACCTGACGGACTGAAAGGTCTTAACGAAGGTACACAGTACCTCTACTCGGATTTTATACTCAAACTCATCTCAAACCCGAAATATGCCGAGGATGCCCGTACAGTTGCAACAGGCAATCTTTTCGCTGATATGGTTTCAGGCACATCAGGCTCAAGAGCCGCTGACATCCTTGATTATACATACAACAAGGTTATCAACATGGTTGAAACAGACATAACTTCAATTGACTATGACAACCAGAAGGACGCAATCGACTACATCTTCCGTTCAAATTCATTTGTTTCAACTTACCGTGTTCCTGCCGGAAAGGGTACTGAACAGGGATTTACTCTCGACAAAAACGCGCTGAAGCAGCTCAAGGCTGATTCAGGACTCAGATAAAATACAGTGAACTTCATTTCACTATATTACTTAAGGAAACGGCTGCCGAAAGGCAGCCGTTTTAATGGAAAAATGAAAGGATTTACTTATGTATAAAAACATCTTTGATACTCATTCTCATTACACTGATTCTGCATTTGACGAAGACAGAGAAGAGCTTATTAAAAACATTCATGAAAACAGCGGTGTCAGAAATATCATGCTTGCCGTTTCTGACTACAGCGATTCCGTTAAATCACTTGAGCTGAGCAGAAAGTTTGATTTTGTTTACTGCGCTGCCGGAATTCACCCTGAATGTGTCGACAGCACAGAACCTGACTATATAGAAAAGCTTGAAAAGCTTATTACTGAAAACCGCGGCAAAATCAAAGCTGTGGGAGAAATAGGACTTGACTATCACTACGAAGGCTACGACAGGGAAAAACAGATTGAAATATTCACAAGTCAGCTTAAGCTGGCTGACAGAGCCGGCCTTCCGGTTATAATTCATTCACGCGAAGCTACAAAGGACACAATGGATATTCTGAGAGAACTCAGACCGAAGAAGGCTGTTGTTCACTGCTTCTCAGGTTCTGCCGAAACAGCCAGGGAAATTATCAGTCTCGGTCTTCACATCAGCTTTACGGGTGTTCTTACATTCAATAACGCTAAAAAAGCTCTTGAAGCCCTGAAGGTCATTCCTGCTGAAAGACTCATGCTTGAAACTGACTGTCCTTACATGGCACCTGTTCCTTTCAGAGGAAAAAGATGCGACAGCTCAATGATTGCAAAAACTGCTGAAAAAGCCGCAGAAGTTCTGGAAATGGATGTACAGGAGCTAATCGACAAAACCTTTGACAATGCTGTAAATTTCTTTGAAATATAACAACACAGAGGATATTCCCTGCCTCTGCAGGCGGCGGGGGATATCCTCTCGTTCAGCATTCGTTCAGCCTCCTGCTGAATGAATGCAATTCTTCGAATTGCCTCTGCCTGTTAAAAGCATGGCCTGGAATTAATGAATTAGCCATGTTTATTATTCGCAGTCATGGGAAAGAAGCTTTCTGTATGTATTATCAATAGCAAATGCTCCGACAGGAGCTGTAATCACTATTGCAAGTACAGCAACTGCGAGAACTGTATCACCGCAGTCAAGTCCGAGTGAGAGTGGAATTCCGCCTATGGCAGCCTGTACTGTAGCCTTAGGAGTGTATGCAAGCATGGTGAATAACTTTTCGTTTCGTTTTAAACCTGTACCCGAAATACTGATAAATACACCGGCCATTCTGAAGACTAATACAGCAGCTATGAGTATAACTGCTGATACACCTGTTTTGCCGATATATCGTATATTTACTGATGCACCTACAAGTACGAAAAGAAAGATTTCGGCTGCAGTCCAGAGTTTGCTGAATTTGTCTGAAATGTTTTTTGCCAGTTCCGGGTCTTTTCGCTTAAGCACCGTTCCTATAAACATTACTGATATAAGCGATGCAAATGTAATCGGAGTGTTAAGCGAATTTTCTGCTGAAACCAGAAGAAATGAAACACAGGTAATTATTAATATTTTATATGTGTCGTTTATACTGAATTTCCTGAACAGAAAATAAATAAAAAGACCGGATACTAAACCGGCAGCTGTACCAAGGATTATTGATACAGGGATGTTTATAAAACTCAGTAAAGAAGCATCATGTCCCTGAAGCATTCCTGTAAAAGTAGTGAACAGAACAATAACATAAACATCATCAACCGATGCACCGGCAAGTATCAGCTGAGGTATGCCACTTTTGGTGCCGTATTTTTCGTCCATAAGTTTAACCATTCGCGGAACTACAACAGCTGGTGATACTGCAGCCAGGACGGCTCCTGTTACAGCAGATTCCGTATGTGACAGTCCAAGTAGTGAAGGACCCAGCAGCAGCATTCCGGCAAGCTCAAAGGTAGCAGGAAGAAAACACATAAGGAGTGCGGGGCGTCCAAGCTTTTTCAATACAGAAAAATCAAGTCCCAGACCAGCTCTGGTCAGTATAATGATCAGTGCAGCTTTTCTGATATCAGATGAAACTTTCAGAATACTGTCATCAATAAGTCCGAAAACAAACGGACCGAGAAGTATACCGGCGGCAAGCATGCCAATAAGCGACGGAAGCCTGATTTTCCGGCAAAGCTGTCCGGCAAGCATTCCTGTAAGTGAAATTAGTGCAATGCTTAATAACATTGTAAAAAAACTCCTTTGTTATATTCTGCTTTTCATAAACATGCTTTTGATTGACAGAAATTCTCTTGTACGAATCATCAGTGTGTAGAGCGAAGCTCTGTTTTCAAATTCTTCACGTGTTTCCGGCATTTTCTGATTTTTCATTTCAAGGATGATTCTGTCAGTTTCATCAAGCAGTGAACTGACGTTGTTGTTTTCATGGTACTCTTCATTGATTTTTTTCAGAAGTGCGGAAATAATCTTTGTCTGTTCAGGTGTGGCGTTCATTTCCTTTACAGATTTGTACATTTCATGAAGGACTACAATCTGCTTTTCACGCATATCAAGATAAAGTATGTCGTAGTTGTCAGTGTACTGAAGGGTATTTGCGCTGTTTATCGCCGCAAGTTTTTTCGCGGAGGACATATACTGGTCAAGTCTTTCGAAGCAGTCCCCGGTATAGTTGCTCTTGTCGCAGATAAGAACACGGTCTGACATTCTTCCGATGATTGCCTTGATTTCGTCATCCACTGCTGCACGGTACCTGGCCATTTTCCTCGTATCTCTGTGAAGATAAAGATTGAGAAGAAATCCTACTCCGGCGCCAATAAAAAGAATGAGAAATTCGTTTATTACAATTGAAGAATCAAAGCGCTTTTCAGACAGAATATGCGCTGTAAGGACGGATACAGGTACTATCGCACTCTGAGCTTTGAAAAGTCCGCAGAACAGTATGAACACAAAAAGATATATGGTGAAAGCGGCAGTAGTATATCCAAGAAAATGAAAGCATATCCATGATAACATGACTGCAAATATAAATGAAACAAGCCTTTTTACAGCTACTTCAGCTGTTTCCTTTTTTGTATTCTGAATGCTGAGTACAGTAATAAGACCGGCAGTTGCACTGTATTTTACACTGAGCAGCGATGAAATTATGATGGATGCAGCGCATCCGGCGGATATTTTTGCAGCGTTGAAAACAGCGTATTTATCGATTTTCTGCATATTTCAGTTCCTTAATCTTTTATCTGATATGAAATTCCGTATTGAAAATATCTGCACATTTTCTAAAGTCGTCCAGGTCCTCAAGAGAACAAGGCATATATTCCACGTGTTCTCCCTTAATGTTCCATGCACATACCACAGGAATGCCTTTTTCGTTTTTCTCAATACAGAAATACATTGCACGACTGAACTCCTCATCAAAGAAAAGATAACATTTGTAGCAGAGAGGACCTTTTTCCGGTTCCGGAAACGTCAGAGTGAAAAGTGAAATTTCGTCATTTAATCTTAATGGCATGATGCTGAACTGGTCTTCTGTGTAGGGACATTCGAGTCCTTTGTCTTCCATCATTCCTTTAATCACGTAGAAAAGTGAATTTTTGTCCATTAAAAGCATTCCGATAAAATCAAGACGGTTTGTGAAAAAGGCATTTGGAAGAACATGGTGTTCAAAATCAAAACGAATCTGGTAATTAGTCATACGTACTCCTTTGTCTGTAATCAGTGATTTCGGATGATTGTAAGCGCATTTGTTCGGATGCCTCAGCGTTTACATTATTATAGTTATATTGTACATCATTCCTGTTTTTTTATCAAGCATTTTTCACAAAGCTATCATTGACTTAAATGTAAATCAGTGGTATAATCTAACTACGTTAGATAAACAGGAGGGATGAATGTTGATAACCAGAGAGGAAACGGAAATCATTCTGGAACGTCTTGTTAAAAGCAGACCGAAGAAACTGTTTACTCATGTGGATACGGAAAATGCCGGTATAATGTGCCTGCTTAAATTTCTTCTTGATTCCGGCCGCCCGGTAACAGCAGGAGAAATAAGTACTTATATGCATGTAAGCACGGCTCGTGTGGCAGTTCTGATTAAGAAGCTTGAGAAAAACAGTATGATTGAAAAACTCGCGGATCCGTCAGATGCAAGAAAAACCATGGTCAGTATTTCTGATAACGGAATACAGACCGTGAACGCAAACAGGGAGAAATGTCTTGATTTCTTTTCAGCTGTAATAGAAAGAACCGGAAAAGAAAAGTTTCTTGATTTCGTAAAGCTTTCAGAAGAAATAAAATCAGCAGTTGATGACGAGCTCTCAGAGTATGAAATCAATTGTGATGAATAAAAATATAATGAGGAAACTGAAATGATAAAAATAATTAAAAATCTTAAAGGCAGGGACTGGCTGTTCATATTTATATGTGCTGTTCTTGTCGTTTCTCAGGTATGGCTTGACCTGAAGATGCCGGATTATACTCAGAAACTTACAGAATCAGTATCATCCGGAAATGCAGATATGGATACTGTAGTGAAAAACGGAGGATTTATGCTTTTGTGTGCACTTGGCAGTATGACATCTGCAATTGTCTGCGGATTTTTCGCTTCGCAGGTAGCAGCTAATTTTGCAAAAAATCTGAGAGAAGTTCTTTTCAGACGAATTCTCAGCTTCTCGGACAGAGAGATAAACAGATTTTCCACACCTAGTCTTATAACAAGAACAACAAATGACGTAGTAAATATGCAGGTTCTTGTAGCCATGGGTATGCAGGTTATGCTGAAGGCCCCTGTAATGGCAGTATGGGCAATATGCAAGATTTCCACATCAAGTGTAGAGTGGACGACTGCAGTTATAATCTGCGTTATAGTTCTTGTAATTACAGTGAGTACGCTTGTGGCTATAGCCTATCCGCGTTTTAAAGCCATTCAGAGACTTACTGACAACCTTAATGATGTAACCCGTGAGAATATCACAGGTGTAAGGGTTGTAAGAGCCTTCAACGCTGAGAATTATCAGGAAGACAAATTTATGAAGGTGAATCAGTCCATTACATCAAATCATCTTTTCACAAGCCGTATTATGGCACTCATGATGCCTGTAATGACTATTGCAATGAACGGTCTTACTCTTGCAATATACTGGATAGGTGCTTATCTTATAAACAGCACAGAGATTACCGGCAGAGCGGAAGTAATAGGAAATATGACAGCATTTACGCAGTATGCCCTTCAGGTTGTAGGCGCATTTATGATGCTTGTTATGATTTTTATCATGATGCCGAGAGCACTGGTTTCTGCAGGACGTATAAATGAAGTTACAGAAACAGAAACAACTGTAATTTTCCCTGAAAAGGATATTCCGGTGAAGGAAACAGGAACTGTTGAATTCAGAAATGTATCCTTCTCATATCAGGACGCTGCTGAGCCATGCATAAAAAACATCAGCTTCAGCATAAAAAAAGGAGAAACATTTGCGATTATCGGTGCTACAGGTACCGGTAAAACTTCTCTCATAAATCTTATACCAAGATATTATGATGCTTCATCAGGCGAAATACTTATTGACGGAAACAATATCAAGGATTATCCTGAACTTCAGCTGCAGAAAATAGTTTCTGTAGCACCTCAGAAGGCAACTCTGTTTATGGGTGATATAAAATCAAATATTACCTATGGTTCAGAGAATGTTTCAGACGATGACGAGAGAATAACACGCGCGCTTGAAATTGCCAAAGCTGATTTTGTGAATGATCTTGAAACAGGAATACATACTCAGACAGCACAGGGCGGTACTAATTTCTCCGGAGGACAGAAGCAGAGACTTTCCATTGCAAGAGCGGTATTCAGTGACGCTGAAATCATGATTTTTGATGATACATTTTCTGCTCTTGACTATAAAACTGACATGCTTGTCAGAAAGGCATTAAAAGAAAATCTTTCTGATACAACGGTGATAATAGTTGCACAGAGAATCGGTACCATAAAAAATGCAGACAAGATACTTGTGCTTAATGACGGTGAAGCGGCAGGAATCGGTACACATGAAGAACTGCTCAGGAACTGTTCGGTTTACAGGGAAATAGCACTTTCACAGCTTTCTGAAGCTGAACTTTCAGGAAAGGAGATGAACTGATATGCCTCCTATGGGTAGAATGATGCGTGCCAATATGCATCCTGAAAAAGCAGATGCCGGTGCACTTAAGAAAATACTTGTTTACTGTAAAAGATATCTTCCTGCAGTTGCCGTGGCGCTTGTTATGGGAATCTGCAGTGCTTATGCAACAATCATAGGCCCGGAAAAAATCAGTGATCTTATTAATGAAATTATGAAAGGTATCATGTCAGAGGTTGACATGGAAGCATTTAAGAACATATGCTTTACACTTGCGGCAATATACGGAGCAGGCTCGCTGCTCAGCTATATGCAGCATTTTATAACTGCTACTGTTACCCAGTATACATCAAGAAGACTGAGAACAGATATTGACAGGAAAATTAACAGACTTCCTCTGAGATATTTTGATACAACAACCCGAGGAGATATTCTTTCAAGAGTAACAAATGACGTTGATACAATAAGTCAGACGCTTTCAACAAGTTCTGCAAATCTTATTAACTCGCTGACATTATTTATCGGTGTTATATGGAAAATGTTTGACACAAACTGGCTCCTTGCCCTTGTTACTATTGCGTCTTCATTTCTGGGGTTCTTTTTCATGGGTATTATCCTCAGACAGTCACAGAAATATTTTAACCGAAAGCAGACAGATCTTGGTGCTATGAACGGTCACATAGAGGAAATCTATACTAATCATAATATTGTCCATGCCTTTGGTGCAAAAGGAATTGAAACGGAAAAATTCAATACAATAAATGAAAGACTTTATGACAGTAACTGGAGGTCACAGTTCCTTTCAGGTATGATGTTTCCTGTAATGGGCTTTGTCGGAAATCTTGCCTATGCCCTTATTTTTATTACCGGTGTTGCATTTATTGTAAACGGAAATGATAAAGTTACTCTTGGTACTATTATGGCTTTTGTTATCTACGCAAAACTCTTTTCACAGCCTCTTTCAACATTTGCCCAGTCCATGACACAGCTTCAGCAGGCATCGGCAGCATCAAAGAGAGTATTTGAAATGCTTGAATCTGAGGAAATGCCGGATGAATCAGCTAAAACAGCTGTGCCTGCCGGCGTAAAGGGTAATGTTGAATTCAGAAATGTAAAGTTTGGCTATAATCCTGACAAGACAATTATACATGATTTTTCAGCTAAACTCAGTGCCGGTCAGAAGGTGGCTATAGTCGGCCCTACAGGTGCCGGAAAAACAACTATGGTAAATCTTCTCATGAGATTTTACGACATAGACGAAGGTGATATTCTTATTGACGGAGTGTCTGTAAATGATATGAAGAGAGAGAATGTTCACGACCTCTTTGACATGATTCTTCAGGATACATGGCTTTTTGAGGGAACAATACGTGACAATCTGGTTTACAACAGGGAAAATGTTACTGATGAGGAACTTGACAGAGCCTGTGCGGCTGTAGGACTCAGTCATTTTATTGCTACGCTTCCGGATGGCTATGACACGCTTCTTTCCGATTCACTTAATCTTTCCGAGGGTCAGAAACAGCAGCTGACAATTGCCAGGGCGATGATTAAGGATGCACCGCTTCTTATACTTGATGAAGCAACATCATCCGTTGATACCAGAACAGAGCTGGTTATTCAGGAGGCGATGGATAAGCTGACTGAAGGAAGAACATCATTTGTAATTGCGCACAGACTTTCAACAATTAAGAATGCTGATATCATTCTTGTTATGAAAGACGGCGATATCATTGAACAGGGTAATCACAGTGAGCTTCTTGAAAAGAAGGGCTTCTATGCAGACCTGTACAACAGCCAGTTTGTAGTGGCATAATAAATGAAGCAGAAAAATGCAGTTTCCGTAGTTTGATGCGGAAACTGCATTTTTATAGTAAACGACAAATGAAATGGCCGTTCACTATAATTCTGAACTCTGCTGATATTTGGTGATTTGTTAAATGTTATTACATAGAATTCGATTATAGTTTATGTAAATATGAATTTTTTGTGAATTGCTTAAAAAGCACTTGAAATCGGAAATTTAATGTGATACAATACATGTATTAACAGTACAGTTTTTGATTGTTTTTATGATAAATGACTAAAAATGTATTGTAAGGGGTTTTTCAGGGATTTAGAGAATTACAAAAAGGGGATTTTGAATATGTTTTTATGCAGGATTGCTGCATCTGTTTCAGATGCATTTTCAGATGATTATTTTTTAATAGTTTATTAAAACCGTTTTCAGCGGTTTACTGTGCTGTGCAGTGAATCGCTGAAAGCGGTTTTGTGTTCTCACAGAACTGCCCTGATACGGTACGGACTGGAGGGAGTAATGTTCCGGCTGTATCTTCATTCGTTATTTTTCATAATAACTCAAACTTCGCACATCAA
>DCGK01000042.1:3400-11477 GCA_002315235.1 Ruminococcus sp. UBA1780 | reverse complement strand
TGTACGCCAGACTTAATCAGTGCTTCCTTAACTTTACATCAGCAGTCAGACACGACTGGTAAAAATACATACAATTACCGTCTGTACTGCATAAAATCCTGTATAAATTATATCCTTTATATCTGTAATTGACAACCTATAATATACACAAAAAGTGGATAAAATTAATATTTGTACGCTATTTGAATGAACTGATATGTGGTATTTGTTTGCGTTTTGTGTAATAAAGTAATGCTTGATTTTCGTTACAATAAGTAGTATAATTTACTGTGTGGGTTTATGTGATGATTCGTCACGCGCATTTGCGCAGATGGCTTACAGTAAACAATGAATAAGGCTGTTTTCCTGAGCCGGGCTTTACAGAGTCCGGGTTTAACGAACTGCAGCTCATAAAGAAAAAGGGGATATATACTATGTCAAAGTATTTTGGTACAGACGGCTTCAGAGGAGAAGCAAACAAAAACCTTACTGTTGATCATGCATTTAAGGTCGGAAGATTTCTTGGATGGTATTATTCACAGGGTAAAAAGGATAAATGCAGAATTGTTATCGGCAAGGATACAAGAAGAAGCTCATATATGTTCGAATATGCACTGGCAGCAGGCATAACTGCATCAGGTGCGGATGCATATCTGCTTCATGTTACAACAACACCAAGCGTTGCGTATGTAACAAAGACAGATGAGTTTGACTGCGGTATTATGATTTCAGCAAGCCACAATCCGTACTATGACAACGGAATCAAGGTTATGAACGGAAAAGGCGAGAAGCTTGATGAAGAAACCATTCTTAAGATTGAAAACTATATAGACAGTGATCCTGATTCTGTTCCGCTTGCAACAGGAGAAAATATCGGCCGTACAGTTGACTATTCGGCAGGAAGAAACAGATATACAGGATTTCTTATTTCACTCGCAACACGTTCATACAAGAACATTAAGGTTGCTCTTGACTGTTCAAACGGAAGTGCGTCTGCAATAGCAAAGAGCGTTTTCGATGCTCTCGGTGCAGAAACTCATGTTATAAACAATACACCTGACGGTACAAATATTAACAGCGGATGCGGTTCAACTCATCCGGAGTCACTCTGCAGATTCGTTAAGGAACAGGGATGTGATATCGGATTTGCTTATGACGGTGATGCTGACAGATGTTTTGCAGTTGATGAAAACGGAAGACTTATTAACGGAGACCTTATTCTTTATATATGCGGAAAGTACCTTAAGGAAAAGGGTCAGCTTGAAAAGAATACGGTTGTTACAACTATCATGTCAAATATAGGCCTTTACAAGGCTTTTGATGCCGAAGGAATTTCGTATGAGAAAACCGGTGTCGGTGACAAGTATGTTTATGAAAACATGTCAGCAAACGGATTCAGACTCGGCGGTGAGGAATCAGGACATATTATTTTCAGCAAGTATGCCACAACAGGTGACGGTATTCTTACATCTCTTATGGTTATGGAGGTTATGCTTGAAAGCAAGACAAGTCTTTCAAAGCTTGCTGACCCTGTTACAATATACCCTCAGCTTCTCAGAAACGTACGTGTTACAGACAAAAATGACACTATGAATGATGCTGATGTTCTTGCAGCAGTAAAAAAAGCCGAAGAGGAGCTTGGCAGCAACGGACGTATTCTCGTCAGAGGAAGCGGAACTGAACCTCTTGTAAGAGTAATGGCTGAGGCGGAAACTGATGAAATCTGCGCAAAGTATGTTAATTCAGTAATTGATGTAATCACTAAAAAGGGATATGCAGTCTGATGAAAGGTGATGCTGGAAAAACAGCAGTCAGGATATCTGTTCCGGCAGTTATTATTCTTGCTGCTCTTAAGATAGTTTCTGTAATGATAAACGGCACTCAGGAAAACAGTGAACCTGAGGTTGTTATTCATGATTCGGTTCTGACACAGGCTGTTACCGGGGCTGAACAGACTGAACCGGCTGCTGTGTCTGAAACAGAGGCTTACGTTTTAACTGAGACTTCTGAGCCGGATGAATATACTTCAGTGGAAGTTTCGGCCGGTGAGCCTGCTGTTACTGATTTGTCAGATGAGATTCAGTCATCAGAATACAGTGAGTATACCGAATACAGATTCCGTAACAGCAAACTGCTCAGTGATCACTATAAAAAGCACGGAGTTGAGATGGGATTTGATTCGGCTGAAAGCTATGAACAGGCTGCATCAGACGTGATAAACTCACGGGAAGCACTTCACAAGAAGGAAAAGGAAGACAATGACGAGGTTTACTACATCGAGGAGACCAACGAATTTGCAGTTCTTTCTTCCGACGGCTATCTGAGAACTTATTTTTATCCTGACAGGGGAAAAGCATATTACGACAGGCAGTAACGCCTTAAAAAATCTGTGAATGAGGAGGGAATCATGGACGGGGAAATACGAAAAAAAATCGGTGTTATAACCACTGATCCGGAAAATATTTATCAGGTAAAAGTACTTGAAGGCATTACCGGCAAAGCCGCGCAGATGAATTATGATGTTCTCGTTTTTGCCACATTTGTCAAGGCAAATCATCTTAATCTGCAGTATCTTGAGGGCGAATCCAATATTTTCAATATTATAAATTTTGAAAAGCTCGATGGTGTGATTCTTCTCACGCAGTCTTTCAGATACCATTCTGACAATCTTCTGTATGACAAGATATACGGACTTCTTAAAAAGAAATGCCGCTGTCCGGTTATAACAGTGGATGAAAGCATCGGTTCGTATGAAAAAGTAGTTACGGATGATATAGAATCATTTCAGAAGCTTACAAATCATGTGATAGATGTTCACGGCTGCAGGAAAATTTATATGCTTGCCGGTGAAGAGGAATCACTTGCATCCCGTATGAGAGTCGCCGGATTCAGGCGTGCACTTAAATCTCACAGAATAGAGTGCGATGAAAGTAACATCATGTTCGGTGAATTCTGGTATTCTTTCGGCGAGCGCATAGCCGGAAAGATTGCTTCAGGTGAACTTGAGAAACCGGATGCGGTGATTGCTGCAAGTGACTATATTGCGCTTGGATTTGTAAATGAAGCTGTAAAGCTTGGAATAAAGATTCCGGATGATATTGTTGTTACCGGATTTGACGGAGTAATAGAATCCAGGGCAAATGAGATTTCTCTTACTTCATATCTTCCGTCGATAGCTGAAACAGGTGAAAAGGCTGCTGTAAGACTTGCCGAGATTATAGAAAAAAGAAAAATGCCTATTGTCACTAATTTTACCGGAAAGCTTGTATGCGGAATGTCATGCGGATGCATGGTAACAAATACCGGCAAAAGAGAACGTGATGACTTTGGGTATATTGCTCCTTCCGACAAGGAAACAGATATGACAAAATTCCTTCACAGCTACATGACTGAAACTCTGACAGCTTCATCAAACATGAACGAGCTCATGAATCAGATTCTCAGACATGCCTATCTTGTTGATAACTGTCTTGAGTATTATCTCTGTACCTGTGAGGAATGGATGAATGCCGGTGATGATCTTCAGGGTATGGATATCGGATATACGGACAGGATGAAGATTTCTGTATACCGCTGTGTTCCTGAGCTTTTCAGTGAATGGGAAGATAAGGAAAGAAAGCCTGACCCGTATCTTAACACATGGTTTGATTCATCCGAGATGCTTCCGAAAATATATGAAAGCACAAGAGATGTTCCGGCTGTTTTTTATTTTACTCCTGTTCATTTCAACGGCAGAAGAATCGGCTATTCTGTTATGAGATTCAGTCCGGACAATGCAGTGATAAATTTTATTTATCAGCAGTGGAGCCGAAACGTTAACAGCGCGCTTGAAATGATGCGTGTACGGGAGCTGCTCTATGCAAAATCAACCCGTGACACTATGACCGGACTTTACAACAGAAACAGTCTTGAAGGTCATATAAACAAGGTTTTTGATATGTCGGTGGCAAACAGCAGCGAGATGTATGTAACGTTTGTTGATATGAATTCACTTAAGTATATCAACGATGTTTACGGCCATGATGCCGGAGACTCGGCAATCTGTACTCTTGCAGGTATTATTTCCTATGCATGCATGGATGGCAGTGTCTGCATCAGAATGGGCGGTGATGAATTCCTTATCATCGGGCAGAGCTCTGATGCTCAGAAGGAAATCAGTGATAAAACACAGAGCATTATTAAACGTCTTGAAGCGTACAACGCTTCATCCGGCAAACCGTATATGGTTACTGCAAGTTTTGGATCATGTTCCCGCAGAATTTCATCCGCTGAGGAAGCAGATGCACTGATAAGGGAAGCAGATGTCAAAATGTATGAGTATAAAGTTAATTTCAAGAAAAACAACAAAACAGACAGAGAAGGCTGAATTTTTCTGTCTGTTTTTGCTTTTTTTATTGACAAATGATAAAAAAAATAGTATAATAATGTCAATGTTATTAATTAATTTAGTGCACCATTTTGCGGTTCATAAGAACTCTAATTCAGTTCGTGTGTTAATAAATAACAAAGGAAATTAAAAAAGAAAGACAGGAGAAAAAATTATGTCAGATTTAATCAGAAGATTACCGGTTTATCTTTTACTTGATACATCCGGCTCCATGAACGGTGAACCAATTGAAGCAGTACGACAGGGTGTAAAGGCACTTCTTATGGAGCTCAAGAGCGATCCTCAGGCTCTCGAAACTGCTTATTTGTCAGTAATAACCTTTGACAGCGTTGCACGTCAGGTGTGTCCGCTTACAGAGATTATTGATTTTAAGGAACCTGAGATTCAGGCAAGCGGAATTACATCACTGGGTGCTGCATTAAGACTTCTTTCAGAATGTATAGAGGATGAAGTACGCAAGGGCAGCGCTGAACAGAAGGGTGACTGGAAGCCGCTTGTATTTATTCTTACAGACGGAGCTCCTACAGATGAGTGGGAACAGGCTGCAGAGGATTTAAAAAACAGCAGACCGGCAAACATTATTGCATGCGCTGCAGGTGCTCAGGCGGATACAAAGGTTCTTAAAAAGATAACAAACAATGTTCTTATGATGAACAGTCTTTCGGCAGGTGACCTTGCTCAGTTCTTTGCCTGGGTATCTGGTTCAATCAAAATGTCCTCAGGCAGCGTTGACGCTCTTCCTGGTCAGCCGATTGAGCTTCCGCCTCCGCCGCAGGGATTTATTATTGTTCCTTAAGAGGAAGGTGGAACAGTGAATAAAAACGAGGAAAAGTTTTCCGGAGATGTGGTTATAGATATTGAGGAGTCAGAGCTGTCTTCAGTAACTGAAGAAGATATTGATGATTTCATGAATCCGCTTTCAGTTTTTGAAACACCTGACATTACCGACAGGACTGCATTTCTCTGGCAGTATAAGCCGGTTCCTGAAAATGAACCGGAACCATTTGAAGAATATATTTCTTCTGAAGCAGAATTTGACGGCGGCAGGATTACTGCCGGCAGAGTCCGCGGAAAGAAACACAAGCACGATGGTACAAACTGTGATGACTGGTTTGAGTATGATGTTTCAGGAGAATGGAAAATAATGCTTGTCTCGGACGGGGCAGGTTCAAGAAAGTTTTCACGAATAGGTGCACAGGAATCCTGCAGGAGTGCACTTGAATTTCTGAAGAATAAACTCAGCAGTGCACCGCCTGAAATGAAAGAGAAGCTCTCTGCACCGCTTGATGACGAAGGATTTATTGAAGGCTGCGGTTATTTTGCTTCGCTTCTTCAGGAGTCAGCTGTTAAGGCAAAGGAAGCAGTTGAATCAGCTTTTGAAGAGAGAAAGTCAAAATACGATTATCTTAATCTCATAGGAAGGGACCTTGAGCTGAAGGATTTTTCAGGAACGTTCCTTGCGTGTATAGTTATTCCGGTAAATACAGGAGAACGCACCGAATATTTTGCAGCAGCGCTTCAGATCGGTGATGGTATTATCTGCTCAGTGAACTGCAGTGAAACTGCTGACAGGGCACTCAGACTTCTGAGTACTCCTGACAGCGGGGAATATTCAGGAGAAACAGATTTTATTACTTCAGCAAATCAGACAAAAAAAGAAACTCTCATGGGCAAGACAAAGATAATGAGGGGAGCTGCTTCAGCATTTATGCTGATGACAGACGGTGTTGCAGACGATTATTTCCCTAATTCACCGGAGCTGCTCAGACTGTATCTTGATCTCAGACTAAACGGAATAGCAGGAACCGCCGATGAGAAAAAAACTGATGACTCAGGTGTGGAAGCAGAAGTTTCAGTTCCTGAACCGGTTATGCATCCGTGGGTAAATGATAACAGCAAAAAGATACCTGTTCAGTATTCAAAACGAATATACGAAAAAACAGGTGATAATCTTGAAACGCTCTGGGGAAATGAAGCCGTTATAGAAAAGGCATCACTTGATGTATCCGCTCCTGATTATCCGGAAAAAAGAAGCGGGAGACTTCTTAGATGGCTTGATAACTATACTGAGCGTGGCTCGTTTGATGACAGAACGCTTGTTATTTGTGAAATGATTCAGGAGTGATACAGCAGCAATGGGAAATACTATCAGACGCGCGCTGCTTATGAGTGGTAAGGAGATAGAATATGTCGTGACAAGCAATCCTCCGCGTGGAGGAATGAAATACACATATTTTACTCCGGATAAAAAATTTGTAATTCAGTTTTTTAATAATCCGGAAAATGCAGCGGATCCGGCAATTCATGACCGGATTCAGGCGATAATCGGAAGATACAATCCTACTGTATCAGAAGAAAAAGGCGGTGCCGCAGGAAATGATGAAAGGACAGCAGCGTATTTTTCAAAGTGTTACTGCTGGCCTGTTGATATTGTTGTCAGGCCGGAGTTCGGTATAGTAAGTCCTTCATATCCTGAAAATTTCTTTTTCGGCGACAATGCTTCCCAGATTCTTCAGATAAAGGGAAAGGACAAGAAAAGCAACTGGTTTACAGGGAAAAGCAGAAAATACCTTAATTCATCAGAACTTGGCGATTTCCGCTCAATGATTCAGATGTCAATTCTTCTTTCACGGGCAGTGAGAAGACTTCATCAGGCCGGGCTTGCTCATTCGGATCTCTCACCGAACAATGTTCTTATTGATCCGAGGACGGGAACCTGCGTTGTAATTGACATTGACTCTCTGGTAGTTCCGGGACTGTTTCCTCCGGAGGTAATCGGTACAAGAGGATATGTCGCTCCCGAGGTCCTGCAGACACTTGGAATGGAGCGAAAGAAACGAAAGTTTCCGGGAATTCAGACGGACCTTCATTCGATGGCGGTTCTGATTTATGAGTATATTTTTCTCAGGCATCCTCTGATAGGTCCGAAGATATACTCTCAGAATCCTGAAGAAGATGACTATCTGTGTCTTGGCGAGAAGGCAACATTTATAGAAAATCCTGATGATACGTCAAACCGTCCTGAAACTCTGAACGGAACAGTAAAAAATCTCGGACCGTATCTTGAAGACCTTTTTATCAGAACCTTCTGCAGGGGACTTCATAACCCTTCGGAAAGACCGGCTGCAATAGAATGGGAGAGAGGCCTTGTTAAAACCTGGAATCTTATCCACAGCTGTTCAAATCCGAACTGCAGCAAACGTTATTTTATTCTGTATGATATAAACAATCCTGTCTGTCCGTTCTGCGGAACCAGAATAAAAAATGACACGGTACTCAGGCTCAGCTTCTATGCTCAGCGACGCGGAAATCCGGGTCGGTGGTACAAGGTAAGCGAGATGATAGCTGAAAACAACACACCGCTTTGCCTGTGGAATTTTTATTCCGGTGTGTTTCCGGACGAAAAGGCTTCGGACAGGGAGGTCAAGGCATACATCCGTGAGAAAAACGGAAAGTACTATCTTGTGAATCTGTCACTTGAAGGACTTCTTTCACAGGACGGAAGTATCGTTCCGGCGGGATATGCGTCACAGATTACCGGAGGGACAGCGTTCAGACTTGTAAGAGACAAAAACAGCCTGCTTCTCAGGGCAGAGCTTTTTTCAGTAAAATAATATTGTAAACGCATTAAATAAATGCGTTTACAACTAGCCGATTTGCACGTAGATGACGCAGGCTGCTGCTGTCATCGGATGTGCAAGGCAATAAAAA
>DCGK01000042.1:0-3303 GCA_002315235.1 Ruminococcus sp. UBA1780 | reverse complement strand
GCGCAGGCCGAAGAGTCAAGGGCCAAAAACGGCACAAACAATCTGACTCAGATTCCACCGGATCCTCTGTGGAAAAAAATACTTGAAGGATTTAAGGATCCTATGATTATGATCCTCTGTGCTGCTCTTGTTATTCAGGTAGTTCTGTTTTTTATGGGACAGGCAGAGATTTATGAGCCGATCGGGGTTCTCATTGCAATCATGATTGCAAATGGTGTATCTGCAGTCAGTGAAGCAAATCAGGAAGGCAAGGCTTCTGCAATGAAAGCAGAAGAGGAGGCAAAGGAAACAGCAAAGGTTATCAGAGACGGAAAGCTTTCTGAAATCCATGTTGGTGATGTTGTTACCGGAGATATTGTTTTTCTGCAGGCCGGCGACAAAATCCCGGCTGACGGTGAGATTGTCAGCGGTGAAATTAAAGTTGATCAGGCAGCACTTAACGGTGAAACTGAGGAAGCTGAAAAAGTTCCTTCCGACGGAGAAGCATACGATATAAAGGATCTTCTGAACAGGCATTATGCTTACCGGGGTACAGTTGTTGCAGGCGGTGAGTGCTGCCTTGAAGTAAAGGTTGTCGGTGACAAAACATTATTCGGTCAGCTTTCACTTGAAGTACAGGAGGAAACAAGAGAAACTCCTCTTCAGATAAAACTCGGAAAGCTTGCAAAGCAGATTTCAGCATTTGGTTACATCGGTGCTGTTGCTATTATTGTAGGGGTTATCGGAAAGCAGATTATAACAGGAGAGATGCCATCAGGATTTCTTGGTGAAGGCGGATGGCTCAGACTGATAATAGACGCTGTTACAGTTGCGGTAACTATTGTTGTATGTGCAGTACCGGAAGGTCTTCCGATGCTTACTTCAATTCTTCTTTCCTTCCAGTCCCTCAAGATGGCTAAGGATAACGTACTTGTAAGAAAAATTAACGGTCTGGAAACAGCAGGTTCCCTTTCAATTCTTTTTTCAGACAAAACAGGAACCATTACTGAGGGAAGACTTTCAGTAGTGGAAATGATTACAGGAGAGACTGATTCATTTACAGATGTTGATCAGATATCATCTGAACTCAGAAATGATATTATAACCGGAATCGGACTAAACAACTCAGCATCTGCTGTTGACGGAAAGGTTATAGGCGGTAACTCAACAGACCGTGCGCTTATGCAGTATCTCTCAGGACAGAATGCTGTGTCAGACCTTGACAGGAGCAGGGTAAAGAAATTTACTCCTTTCGATTCCGCCAAAAAGTTTTCGGGTGTCTGTGTTGAAGATAATAACGGTACCTTTACATATATAAAGGGTGCTGCCGAAAGAATAGTTGCCCGCTGTACAGACTGCGTGTCCAGGGACGGAAATACAGTTCCTTTTGATCAGCAGAAGGTAATGGATTATATCGATGAACAGTCATCACGTTCCATGAGACTTCTTGCGGTTGCAAAGAGATGCGGAGATTCTGATGAAGGTGATCTTACACTTGTGTGCATAATCTGTATCAGAGACAATGTTCGTAAGGAAGCAGTTGATGCTATAAGGGAAGTACAGAACGCCGGCATTCAGGTAGTAATGATTACAGGCGACAGAAAAGAAACAGCAGTTGCTATTGCAAAGGAAGCAGGACTTCTCAGAACTGAGAGCGAAATTGCTCTGACTTCTGCAGAGCTCGGCGAAATGTCTGACGATGATATCAAAAAAATCATACCGGACCTTCGTGTTGTTGCAAGAGCACTTCCTACAGACAAGTCAAGGCTTGTTCGTATAGCTCAGGAGCTTGATCTTGTTGTAGGTATGACAGGCGACGGTGTAAATGACTCACCTGCACTTAAAAAAGCTGATGTAGGATTTGCAATGGGCAGCGGTACTGAAGTTGCAAAGGAAGCCGGTGATATTACAATTCTCGATGACAACTTCTCATCAATTGAAAAGGCTATTCTGTATGGCAGAACAATGTTTAAGTCTATCAGAAAGTTTCTTATTTTCCAGCTTACAGTAAATGTAGCTGCGGTGCTTACATGTTTTATCGGTCCTATGATCAGCTCGGAAAAGGTAATTCTTACTGTAATTCAGCTTCTCCTTGTAAATCTTGCAATGGATACGCTTGCTGCTATTGCATTCGGTTCTGAGCCTGCTCTTAAGGAATTTATGAAGGAAAAGCCTGTTCCGAGAAGAGAAAGCATTGTTTCAGGCAGGATGCTTACAGAGGTTATTATCGCAGCACTGTATATTACAGTGGTCTGTCTGCTTCTCCTTGTATGCAGACCGGTAATGGATTTTGCAGGTATTCCGGCAGGAGATATGACGTATGCAAAATCGGCAATATTCGCAACATTTATGATGGCTATTACATTCAACGGTTTAAATGCCAGAACATCTAAACTGAATGTTTTTGAACATATCGGAAGAAACAAAAACTTCCTTATAGTAATGGGAGCTCTTCTTGTTATTCAGTTTGTATTTGTAACTTTCGGCGGGGATGTACTCAGCGTTGAACCTCTTAATGTAAAGACATGGCTTATCTGTACTGCAGCAGCATTTCTGGTTGTTCCGATAGATATGATCAGAAAAGTTTTTGCAGCAGACAGGTAAATATTACAGAGCAATTCTTCGGATTGCCTCTGCTTCTGACAGCAGAGCTTTGAAGTAAGAATAGTGAATACAGAATTATGTGTTCACAAATATATTTGAAAGGAATGAAAAACATGGCAGTAAATCTTCAGAAAGGTCAGAAAATTGATCTTACAAAAACAAATGCGGGTCTTAAGATGGTAACAGTAGGACTCGGATGGGATGAAGCCCCTAAAAAATTCAGCCTTTTCGGAGGCGGAAAATCACAGGATATTGACTGTGATGCACTTGCAATTGCTCTTATTGATGACAAGCTTAAGAGCAATGATGATGTGGTTTTCTATAACAATCTTAATCACAAGTCTCACTGTATTCTTCATCAGGGAGATAATCTAACAGGTGCCGGAGACGGTGATGACGAACAGGTTAAGGTTTATCTCAGCGATCTTCCTGCACAGTATAACAGAATTGTTTTTGCAGTTACAATTTATGAAGCATACAAGAGAAACCAGAATTTCGGCATGATAAAAAATGCTTTTATCAGGATTGTTAATGCAGAAAACAATCAGGAACTTTGTCGCTTTAATCTCTCGGACAACTATGATGGTATGACCGCAATGGTATTCGGTGAGCTTTACAGACACAACGGTGAATGGAAATTCAACGCAGTGGGTGAAGGCACAAAGGACGACGGTGTATCACAGATTGTAAAGAGATTTATATAACAACACAGAGGATATC
>DCGK01000082.1 GCA_002315235.1 Ruminococcus sp. UBA1780 | reverse complement strand
ACACATGACCAGACAGAAGCTATGACAATGGGTGACAGAATCGTAGTTATGAAGGACGGTTTTGTACAGCAGATTGATACACCTCAGAACCTTTACCTCTATCCGGTAAACAAGTTCGTTGCAGGCTTCCTTGGTTCACCACAGATGAACATGCTCGATGCAGTTCTCAGACAGGATCCTACAAACCTTCTCTACTACGTAGAATTTGGTTCAGCAGATTCAAAGAACGCAAGAGGCAATAAGTTCACAATCGTTGTACCACCTGAAAAGGCTGCAAACGCACCTCAGCTTGCTAACTACGTAAACAAGGAAGTTATCATGGGTATCCGTCCTGAAAGCATTCACGACGAACCAATGTACCTCCAGAACGCTACAACAGGTATTGTTGAATGTCAGGTAGAAATCACAGAAATGATGGGTGCTGAAACATACCTTTACCTCAACTGCGAAGGTAACTCACTTACATCAAGAGTTGCTCCTACATCAACAGCAAGAGGCGGCGACACAATCAAGGTTGTTATGGATCCATACAAGATTCACCTCTTCGACAAGGAAGACGATCACACAATCATGAACTAATCTGCTTTTACAGGCAGTATACAAAAAGGCTTTCCGTAAGGAAGGCCTTTTTTATGTCCTCTGTGTATTCAGTTCAGAATAAAAAAACGTCCCCGGCTTAGCAGATAAGCCGGGGGACGTTACGTTTCATGTAAATCTGATATGTGCATATCAGAGTCAGAACGGAATGTTTTTAAAATCAGCCTTTGATTTTGTATATCCAGTTGAATTTGTCTTCAACCTTGCCGTACTGGATGCCTGTCATTGTATCATAGATTCTCTGTGATACTTCACCGATCTTGTTATCGTTGATTGTCATAACCTTGTCGCCCCACTTGAGCTTGCCGACAGGTGAGATAACGGCTGCAGTTCCTGTACCGAATACTTCGTCAAGCTTGCCTGCATCATATGCATCGGCAACTTCCTGGATAGTGATTCTCTTTTCTGAAACCTTCATTCCCCAACTCTTGCAGAGTTCGAGAACTGACTTACGTGTGATACCTGAAAGGATTGAACCCTGAAGTTCAGGTGTTACAACTTCACCGTCAATGATGAAGAAGATGTTCATTGCGCCTACTTCTTCGATGTATTTCTTTTCAACGCCGTCGAGCCAGAGAACCTGTGAGTAATTCTGCTTGTGAGCTTCATCCTGTCCGATGAGTGAAGCAGCGTAGTTACCGCCTGTTTTTGTAAAGCCCATACCGCCCTTTACAGCACGAACGTAGTTTGATTCTACGTAAATACCAACCGGGTTAAGGCCTGTTGAGTAGTATGCACCTGATGGTGAGAGGATGATGATGAACATGTAGCTGTCTGCAGGACGAACACCGAGGAACGGATCAACAGCGATAATGTATGGTCTGATGTAGAGTGAAGCTCCGTCTGTATGAGGAACCCAGTCCTTTTCAATGCTTACGAGTTTGTCGAGTGCTTCTACGCAGAAGTCAACGTCGATTTCAGGAATAACAAGTCTTTCGTTTGAAACGTTAAGTCTTTTGAAGTTTTCCTCAGGTCTGAAGAGCTGGATCTGATCATCAGCTGTTCTGTATGCCTTAAGTCCTTCGAAAACTTCCTGCGCATAGTGAAGACACATAGCTGCAGGGCTGAGTTCAAGCGGAGCGTAAGGAACTATGCGGGCATCGTGCCATCCCTGACCTTTGTCGTAGTTCATGATGAACATGTGATCAGTAAATACATGACCGAAGCCGAGGTTGCTTTCGTCAGTTGGTTTTGCCTTTGGATTTTTTGTTAATTCTACGCGGATATCCATAGTTATTAATCAGCCTTTCATTTATGATTGTTTTTTTATAAATCAGAATGCTCTTCTGGAGACATTCTGGTAGTGTCACTGATTCCAGATGTTAATATATTTTTTTCTGTATTTTCTGCAAATGTAGTCAGCAGCTGTTTTTACAGTCAGTATTGTAGCAAGAACAGCAAAGGTTATTACAAATGCTCGTGAAAACTTTTTCATTGATGTCTGCCTCCTGATAACATTTGTTACGGTGAGGTTTTGTTATGTGCGTACACTAAAAACCTACTGAATAATTATATCATATTTATCCGGTTATTACTATAGTGAAGTGTAAAAAATTTTATTTTTTTTATATAATTTCTGTTAAGTATTTATTTTTTTAGGATTCTCTGATATAATATAGTTGTATTTTGCTCAGATAGGGGGAGATAAATTGAACAAATACAAAAAACTTGCGGCCAATACACTGATTTTTTCACTTGGTTCGTTCAGTTCAAAAATTCTCAGTGTTCTGCTGCTGAAGCTTTACACTTCAACTATGACAACGTCGGATTTTTCCGTAGCCAATAAGATACAGACTATAATTAACCTTCTCGGGCCTGTTGTTACGCTGAGTATATCGGAAGGTATTCTGCGATACGGATTAAAAAAGGAACTGAAGAAGGAAAAGGTTTATTCAACCGGCGTTTTCACAGGTCTTGCAGGCCTGGCAGCCGGAATGATAGTTGTGTGGATTGTGGCTTTGGTCGCGGGATTCAAATCATACATGACTCTTATGATGCTGTTTCTTTTTACATCCGAATTCCGATGGATGCAGCAGCAGTACTGTAAAGCTAAAAACTGCATCAAGCTTTACACTGCAGACAGTATTCTTTCAACATTTTCACTCGTTATTTTCTCGCTGCTCTTTATGTCAGTCTTTAAACTTGGAATAACCGGGTATATTATTTCGATAGTTTTGTCTGATTTGACCTCAATACTGTTCCTGATGTATTTTGCAGGCATGTTCAGGGACCTCAGATCACAGAATGTTGATACCGAAATCAGAAAACAAATGATAAGATACAGTATTCCGCTGATACCGACTTCAGTTCTGTGGTGGATTGTAAGCTCTTCAGATCTGTTTATGGTTTCAAAATTTCTCGGTGAGGAAGTGAACGGCCTCTATACGGTAGCCTACAGAATACCTGCTCTCATTTCGTTTGCCGCGGTTATCTTTTTCAGAGCATGGCAGATGTCAGCGATTTCCGAGTTCGGAACAAAGGAATGTGCAAATTACTACACTAAGGTATTCGATTCCTATGTTTCCCTTATGTTTCTGGCTTCCGCAGGGATAATGCTTTTTCTTGAGCTTATGACCAGACTTCTTACGCATGAAGAATTCTGGGGTTCGTTCAGATATGCGCCGTTCCTCGTCGTTGCAGCTCTTATGCAGAGCTTCTGCAATTTTCTCAGCGGAATCTATAATGCTGCGGGAAAAAATCAGAAATCTCTTTCGACAAGTGCTCTGGCAGCCGGTGTAAATATTGTTCTCAATCTTATCCTTATTCCTTTTGTCGGGGTTCAGGGTGCAGCATTTGCGACTATGGCGGCATATTTTGTGTGCTTTGCGGTCAGACTTACTGATACTCAGAACATTGCGGGATATATAATTGACTGGAAAAAGCTCGGCATTAATGTATGTCTGCTTATGATTATGGCAATTATTATTCTTGCCGGAGCTCCGCTGATGTATCTGTGGCTTTTTGCCGGCTTTGCAGCAGTATGTGCTGTGAATTTCAGATCCATCGTTCAGACTGCGTTCAAGCTTCTGAAAAGAGGATAATTATACTGCTGATAAAAAAGGCTTCATCAGATTTTCTGATGAAGCCTTTGCTGGTTTATACTGTTTTTTATCTTACTCCCCAGATGTCACGTGCATAGTCATTAACAGCTCTGTCTGCTGAGAATATACCGGCACCTGCGATGTTCTGGAGTGACATCCTGAGCCATGTGTACTTGTCATTGTAGAGTTCTGTCGAACGCTTCTGAGCATCACGGTATGATTCGAAGTCTGCAAGAACCATGTAAGGGTCAGAATTCTGAAGTGAATTTGCAACCTCTGTGAATGCACATCCGTTGATTCCCTTGTAGATTCTGTTTACAGCCTGTTTGATTGTTTCGTCTGAATCATAATAGCTCTTAGGGTTGTATCCTGCCTTCTTCTTTGCCACAACCTCATCGGCATTCATACCGAAGATGATAATGTTGTCGTCTCCGACAGCCTGCTTAATTTCAACGTTTGCACCGTCAAGAGTACCGAGTGTAACAGCACCGTTGAGCATCAGCTTCATGTTACCGGTACCTGAAGCTTCTGTACCTGCGAGTGAAATCTGTTCTGATATATCGCTGGCCGGCATAAGAAGTTCTGAAAGTGTAACCTTGTAATCCTCAAGGAAGAATACGTTGAGCTTCTGTGAAATCTTAGGATTCTTTCTGATTTCTTCTGAAATGCTCCAGATCATTTTGATAATCTGTTTTGCGAGATAATATCCCGGAGCTGCCTTTGCGGCGAAAATATATGTCTTTGGTGTGAAGTCTGCGTCAGGATTTTCAAGGAGATAGTTGTAGTCAGCTATGATATTGAGTGCGTTAAGGTGCTGACGTTTATATTCGTGGAGTCTCTTAACCTGAACGTCAAATATGCTGTCCGGATCAATCTTAAAGTCAAGATTGCAGTAGTTGCTGCAGTACTTGAGGAAGTTTTCCTTGTTTTTACGCTTAATCTTTGAAAGCTCGTCAAGAACTGTCTTGTCATCAGCGAAAAGGCTGAACTTCTGAAGTTCACTTCCGTCCTTGAGAAATCCGTTTCCAATCTTGTCTCTGAGGAGCTGTGTGAGTCCCGGATTTGACTGGTAGAGCCAGCGTCTGTAGGCAATACCGTTTGTTACGTTCTTGAACTTGTACGGGTAGAGAAGATGTTCATCAGAGAATACATCCTGCTTGATGATTTCTGAATGAAGCTTTGACACACCGTTGACACTGTGTGATGTCGCAACACAGAGTGTAGCCATGTGAACGTTGTTGTTCTTTACGATTGACATTCTGCTTGTTTTGTCATAATCGTTGTCAGTGAGCTGGGCAATCTTTGCGCAGTATCTGTTGTTGATTTCTACTATAATAGAGAAGATTCTAGGAACAATGTTCTTGAGAAGGTTAACATCCCACTTTTCAAGAGCCTCGGCCATTACTGTGTGGTTTGTATATGCGAAAGTATTCTTTGTGATGTGCCATGCCTTGTCCCATGAATATCCGCAGTCATCGAGAAGAATTCTCATGAGTTCCGGAATTGCGAGTGTAGGATGTGTGTCATTGATATGGATTGCAACCTTTTCGTGAAGGTTTTCAAGTGTTCCGTATACTGACATGTGGTTTGTGACGATATCACCGATTGAAGCTGCGCAGAGGAAGTACTGCTGTCTGAGTCTGAGAGACTTTCCTTCAAGGTGATTGTCGTTAGGGTAGAGTACCTTTGAGATAGCGTTGGCAATACTGTTCTGGCTGAGAGCCTTTGCGTAGTCGCCCTGGTTGAACATTGCCATGTCGAAGCTTGGCGACTTGGCTGTCCAGAGTCTCAGCACTGAAACGCCCTCACTGTCATAGCCTGAAACATACATATCGCAAGGAATAGCGAGAACTGTGCTGTAGTTCTGATGTGAGATGTGGTGATACTGGCTGTCCCAGTATTCGTGAAGTTCGCCTTCAAAATGAACTTCGATAGCCTTCTCTGGCTTAGGGTCAAGCCATACGTCCCCGCCAGGCATCCAGTTGTCAGGAAGCTCAGTCTGCCATCCTTCATCTATCTTCTGCTTGAAGATACCGTATTCGTAGCAGATTGAATAGCCCATTGCAGGTATGCACTGTGTAGCCATTGCGTCCAGATAGCAGGCAGCAAGTCTTCCGAGACCGCCGTTTCCGAGACCTGCATCCGGTTCGTTTTCGTATATTTTATCAAGATTGATTTTGTAGTCCTTGAGGATACTGCGTACGTCCTCGACTATCTCAAGATTGTAAAGACTGGTTTTTAATGATCTTCCCATGAGAAATTCCATTGAAAGATAGTAAACCTGTTTTTTACCTTCAGAATTAATCCTGTTGTTAAAGCTGTTTCTTTTCTCAGCAAGGAATCGCATTACTATAGTAGAGAGTGCATTGTAAACCTGAGCATCAGAAGCTGCGTCCGGTGTTACGTTGTAGTTTGCCTTCAGTACTTTTTCGAGTTCCTGTCTGATATAATCCCTGTTCATTTTTTTCATCTTTTCTTCTCCGTTCTCCGGCTGGTGTTCCCCCTGACCACTGCTGAGAATAATAGTGTGTATTGGTCGATTTGATAAATAGTGAACAATACCGGTATTTGAAAATCAGTGATATACATAAAATATTCACCATACATAATATTATACACGAATTAAATGATGAATTCAAGACTTTCAGGTAAACATTTTGTTTTTTCAGTAAAAAACCGGTAAATACAAGGTTAAATTTTCAGACGGTATTCTGCATACATGAAAGTGGTCTAAAATGTGCATGTATACAAAGTGGTTATACTAATCGAAAATATTTATATTAACTATTGACAGCGTTTGTTAACGGTGATATACTAGGTACAGAAGATAAGTCATGGATACATTCCATGAACCGGTCTTCAGCTAACCTGAACATCTATTAACAATTCACTCATTCGTCTTACTACATTTTTCAAACGTAACTTTGATCTGATTTTAATTTTCGACTTACTACTCACTAATATAATAGTAAAAATTTAATTATTGGGCAAACCTGCTGAAAGGCAGGGACGCAAAGCTAACGGGTCTAAACCGAATAAAAGGGTATGACAGCCAGCTGCACAATTTTTAAACGGACCTTTCGAACGGACGTTTATGGTTGGTAAATAAGGCTGATACCTGAAAAGTATCAGCCTTTTATTATTTTAACAATTACATTAATGAGTAAATAAAACAGGAGGAATCGGTATGAAAAAGAGAGCAAAATATATTAGCGGAATTCTATCTGCTGCTATTGCTTTTAATTTCGCAGCCCCGGCTGTTAAGGTTGCAATGGCAGCTGCAGATAACACAATTGCAAGTTTGTCTGAAACAATCAAAAACGGCCTTCAGAGTTACGCTACAGAGATAGATGTCAGAAAGTTTGATATGGAAGTAGATATAACTACCGGTGCCGGTACAGAAAGAATCAATGAGGCTGTAAGCTACGTAAGAAAAATGCCTGAGCTTTTCTGTATTGATTTCAGTAACACAATTTCCATCCAGGCTGAATATGGTCCGGACGGAAGCATTTACATAAGCAAGATCGGAGTTAAGTATAATAACACTCCTGAAGAAGCTGCGGCACTTCTCGGCGAAGTAAACGCAAAGATAGACGAGATTGTTGCTGAGAACATCAAGCCGGAAATGACAGAGCTTGACAAGGCTCTTGTACTTCACGACTACATAGTTCTCAATACAGTATATGATACAAAGGGCGAAATTCCTGACAGAGACAGCGGTGCTTCCGCGTATGATATCCTTGTCTGCGGAAACGGTGTCTGCGAAGGTTACGCACAGGCATACAACATGCTTCTTGACCGTGTCGGCATCTCTTCAATAATGGTTACAAGCTATGCAATGAACCATGCATGGAATCTCGTAAACATTGATAATGAATGGTATCACGTTGATACCACATGGGATGATCCGGTACCTGACTCAAAAGGCAGAGTTAACCACAAGTACTTCCTTCTTTCAGATAATGAAATAAAAACAACAACTGAAACAAGACAGTACATCCATGAAAAATGGGACAGCAGAAATATCGAAGCCACATCAACAAAGTATGACAAGGCTTTCTGGGGCACAGTAGGAACCGAAATCTGTGTCAGAGGAGACAAGTGGTACTATGTTAGTGATGCAGGCGAATACAGCACATACATCGAATCAACAGGCGAAGTAAATACAAACGTAAGCATAGATGATGAAAAATGGCTTGTATGGGGCCAGGAAGGTCAGTGGTGGACAGGAAAGTACGTAAGCCTCATTATTTCAGGCGACAAAGTTCTTTACAATACACCTACAATGATTTACCAGATGAACCTCGACGGTTCCTGGAAGCAGCCGGTTAAGTACATCAACCCTTATGAGACAAACGGTTATGTATACGGTATGCGTCTTGACGGCGACAAGCTCTACGCAGTAATCAAGCAGAAACCTGAGGATGAAGGCGAATACTTTGAAGTCGGAGACATGCAGTTCGAAGAAAGAGTATCTGTATACAATACAGTTATGGAAACAATCAACAGCATGAATGACGGCGATTCAAAGTCCTTCAATGTAGATACTGAAACCATTCTCCCTAAGGAAGCTATCAACTGCATGAGAGGCAGAAACATTCAGATTTCTCTCAATCTTGACGGCTACAGCTGGGGAATCAGAGGAAACAAGATTACAGCTAATGAAGAAGAAACAGTTGACCTTAATCTTGAAATTGAAGAGGATCAGGGTGTTATTCCTAAGGAAATGCTCGCTTCAATCACAGGCTCACACACAAATGTAGTTGAACTTAATTTACAGCATGACGGACCTATGGGTCTTACAGCAGATATAAACTATAAGCTCGGTCAGCAGTTCTCGAACAATGTTGCAGTTCTGTACAGTTACAACCAGGAAGAAGCCAAAATGGACAAGGTTGACTTCATGATGGTTGATGCTAACGGAAATCTGGAAATTGATCTTGACAATGCAGCGAACTATGCAGTAGTACTGCGAAGCCTGGCCACTCCTGAAGACCCTGTGATAGGGGAAGAGGAGAAGCCGCCTCAAGCTGGTCCTGCACCGGTGGAAACAGCACCTGCAGTTACAGAACCTGCACCTGCAGTTACAACAACAGTTACAACAACTGCTGAAACAACTCCTGCAGTTACAACAACAGCAGCTGAAACAACAACAGCAGTCGTTACTACACCGGCAACAACAACAGCATCAGAGGAAATTACAGCTCCTGTATCAGCATCAGAAGAAATCACAGGCACTCTCGAAGTTGAAAAGCCTGCAGAGACAACTGAAGCAATGACAGGTAAGGTTGAGGATCCTGCAGAAGTTACAGCTCCTTCAGAAACAGAAACTCCGGTTCCTGACTCAGCTAAGCCTTTAAAGGGCGACGTTAATGGAGACGGAAGAGTAGATATTACAGATTTATCACTCATATCTCTGTTCAACCTTAAAGATATAGAATTCAGCGAAAACCAGATACAGCTTGGCGACGTAACAGGCGACGGTTTCTTAAACCTTGCTGATCTCGCTACAATGAAGCAGTTCTTAACAAACGTAATTCGCTCATTCTGATTAAAGAATAACATGATATTTCCAAACAAATAGTGTTTTTCTCATATTTCCTTGGGAAACGCCCCTGTCACTGACAGGGGCGTTTTCTCGTCCTGACGAAAAATCTTTTTACGGTTCACCGTATTTTTGTAGAAAAAAACAGCGCTTTTCTATTGACAAGCAGGGGGAAAAGAGTTATAATTGTAAAGGCTTAAAACTTTACAAACTAACTCGCGGGGGACAGATTTATGGCGAAAAACCTCGATTATGCAATGCTCCTTGATTTTTACGGTGATCTTCTTACTGAAAAACAGCGTGATATCATGCAGCTTTATTATTTTGAAGATCTGTCGCTTTCGGAGATAGCGGAAAACGAAAATATATCACGTCAGGGTGTGCACGACGCAATAAAGCATGCGGAACAGTATCTCGATGAGTTCGAGGAGAAGATAGGACTTTTCAGAAAGACCACAACATTCCGTGAGCTTGTGGCAGGAATTAAACAGTGCACGGCCGAATACACTGAAAAATACAAATATCAGAAGAGCATTTCCGATTATTCGGACAGGATAATCCGTATTATTGAAAAGGGAGAGGAACTCTTCAGATAGTTTACATACAAAGGAGGCTTCTTAAAATATGGCATTTGAAGGTTTGTCTGATAAACTTAATAACGTTTTCAAACGTCTGAAGTCACGTGGAAAACTTACAGAGGCTGACGTAAAAGAGGCCATGAGAGAAGTTCGTCTTGCTCTTCTTGAAGCGGACGTAAGCTACAAGGTAGTAAAGGATTTCGTAGCAAAGGTATCCGAGAGAGCTGTCGGTGAGGATGTTCTTAAGAGTCTTACACCTGCCCAGATGGTGGTTAAGATTGTTAACGAGGAACTCTGCAGCCTTATGGGTAACTCAAATGCAAGGATAAACATTCCTTCAAAACCGCCGTGCGTAATTATGATGTGCGGTCTTCAGGGTTCAGGTAAGACAACTCATTCAGCAAAGCTTGCCAGATATTTTAAGGCACAGGGACACAGACCTCTGCTTGTTGCCTGCGATATTTACAGACCTGCTGCTATTGATCAGCTGAAAATAGTCGGTGAGAAGGCTGAAGTAAAGGTTTTTGAGATGGGTCAGACTGATCCTGTAAAAATTGCTTCAGAATCAATAAAGCATGCAAAGGATTACGGACATGATATCGTTATACTCGATACAGCCGGACGTCTTCACATAGATACGGAGCTTATGGATGAGCTCAAAAACATAAAAAAGGAAACAGACCCAAGCGAAATTATGCTTGTTGTCGATGCGATGACAGGTCAGGATGCTGTTAATGTAGCAAAGTCATTTGATGATGCTCTCGGAATTGACAGTGTGCTTATGTCAAAGCTCGATTCAGATACAAGGGGCGGTGCGGCACTTTCCGTACTTGCTGTAACAGGTAAGCCGATTAAGTTTGTCGGTATGGGTGAAAAGCTCGATGATTTTGAGCAGTTCCATCCTGAAAGAATGGCATCACGTATTCTTGGTATGGGTGACGTTCTTACTCTCATTGAAAAAGCCGAGAGTGCAGTGGATCTTAAGGATTCAGAAAGACTTGCAAAGAAATTTACCGAAAACACATTTGACATGGATGATCTCAGAAGCTATCTTCTTCAGATACAGAAGATGGGTTCAATCAAGGGCCTCCTTTCAATGCTTCCGGGTATGGGAGAAAGAGTAAAGGATATGGACATTGATGAGAGACAGTTTCAGAGAATTGATGCTATGATAACATCGATGACTCCTGCTGAGCGTGCAAAGCCTTCAATTATCAACCCTTCAAGAAAGAAGCGAATAGCTGCCGGAAGCGGTATGAAGGTAGAGGATGTAAACAGACTGTTAAGACAGTTTGATCAGATGCAGAAGGTAATGAAACAGTTTGGTAATTTCGGCAAGGGAAAAGGTCCTATGTCAGCTAAGCGTATGAAAAAGCGCATTGCCGGTATGAACCTTGACAAGATGCCTGAACTGCCTTCAGATGCAGGACAGCTTAAAAAGTGATATTTTTGCTTCAAGCATTAATATATAAAGGTAATTATTATTCGGAGGTGAATTTAAAATGGCAGTAAAGATCAGATTAAAGAGAATGGGTGCTAAGAAGGCTCCTTTCTACCGTGTTGTTGTTGCTGATTCAAGATACCCAAGAGACGGCAGATTTATCGAAGAAATCGGATATTATGATCCAACTAAGACACCAAGCGTTATCAAGATTGACACTGAAAAGGCTGACAAGTGGATCAAGAATGGTGCACAGCCAACTGAAACAGTTAAGAAGCTTATCAAGAACGCTCAGGCTTAATTGATTGATTTATCTTTCAGATACAGACGCTATGTCTGTATCTCAAAGATCAGATCGTTTCATTTCGAAACAGAGGTAGCGTGGTGACACGCTATTGTTTTTATAAAGGAGAAAATATATGAAAGAACTGCTTTTAGCGATTGTGGAAGGTCTTGTTGAAAACAAACAGGATATTACAGTTACAGAAGATGCACCAAATGAAGAAGGCGTAGTTGTTTTCCATCTTCATGTTGCACAGGAAGATATGGGACGTGTTATCGGTAAGCAGGGAAGAATAGCAAAGGCTATAAGAACTGTACTTCGTGCAGGTGCTGCCAGAAACAACGCCAAGGTACTCCTCGAAATTGAATAATTTCAGAGGACTTTGATAATTTAAACATTGAAAACAATACTGTCAGATTAATTTTTCAGGTTATTCTGGCAGTTTTTTTGATAGAGAAGCAAGTGAGTAAAGGATGGTACTATGTCAGATAATTTTCTTGAAGCCGGAAAAATAGTAAATGTTCACGGACTAAGAGGAGAGGTCAAGATAATGCCCTGGTGTGACGGCCCGGATTTTCTCTGTGAATTTGATTACCTCTACCTGGACAGAAACGGGGAAAAAGAAGTAGAGATTGAGAATGCCAGGGCTTTTAAAAATATGGTGATTGCAAAATTTGCCGGAATTGATACCGTTGAAGAAGCTGAAAAGCTCAGGGAGAAGGTTCTTTATCTGTCAAGGGACGACGTTGAGCTTGATGAGGATACTTATTTTATTAAGGATCTTATCGGAATAAAGGTTTCGGATGCGGATACAGGAAAGGAATACGGTGTGATAAAGGATGTGTTCCAGACAGGTGCCAATGACGTTTACACTGTAAAAAATGAAGACAGGGAATACCTTGTTCCGGCTATTGCAGATGTAGTTGTTGAAACTGATATTGAAAATAAAACAATGCTTATCAGACCTCTGAAGGGACTTTTTGATGATGAAGATTGAGATTGCAACTCTTTTTCCTGAGATGTGCGAAAATGTTCTTGCTGAAAGTATTATCGGCAGAGCAAGAAAAAAAGGCGCGGTTGATATTTCATGCAGAAATATCCGTGACTATACAAAGGACAGACACCGCAGGGTTGATGATTCCCCGTACGGCGGCGGAATGGGCATGGTTATGCAGGCAGATCCTATATTTAACTGTTTCGAAGCGGTGTGCGCTGATCTGGGTGAAAGACCACATACAATATATATGTCTCCGAAGGGGAAAAACTTCACTCAGTCAAGAGCTGTTGAACTTGCTTCATACAGCAGCATTCTTATTATATGCGGTCACTATGAGGGAGTTGACCAGAGAGTTATAGACGAAATAGTCGATGAAGAGATTTCCATTGGAGACTACGTGCTTACCGGAGGTGAGCTTCCTGCTCTTGTTGTAGCTGATGCAGTCGCAAGAATGTGTGAGGGCGTCCTTTCAGACGAGCTGTGCTATCAGGATGAAAGCCATTATAACGGGCTTCTTGAGTACCCTCAGTATACGAAACCGGCAAGCTGGCACGGGGTTGATGTTCCGGAAGTACTTCTGTCAGGTCATCATAAAAATATAGAAACATTCAGATTTGAAAAAAGTATCGAAATAACCAGAGAGCGACGTCCTGATATGTATGAAAATTACATAAAAACCCATAATATTCCGTGTAAGAAGTGAAAATGAATATAATATTCTGTTGAATGTTGGTAGTCTTTAATAAAAATTCGTTAATATCGACAAAAACCGGACCACTAAATAATTTCAGCATAATCAATACATAGAAATTTCCCTTTAAACCCTAATATATGTTTATTTACACGTTGACTATCTTAAAAATACACTGTATAATAAATTTAAAGCTAATTGATATGCGGCTGTTATGACATCAGTGCGGCGCGGCAGTTCAGAAAATGCTTTTGCAGATTCTTTAAAATAAATAAACCAATCAATAATTAATTATGAGGAGAGTTTTATAATGTTTGTAAAAGAAGTAATGGTACAGAACCAGGTAGGACTTCACGCAAGACCAGCAACATTTTTTATTCAGAAGGCTAACGAATTCAAGTCATCAATCTGGATTGAAAAGGAAGAACGCAGAGTTAATGCAAAGAGCCTTTTAGGTATTCTTTCACTCGGTATTGTTGGCGGCACATCAATCAAGATTATTGCAGACGGTGCTGATGAAGAAGTTGCAGTAGAAGCTCTTGTTGATCTCGTAACAAACGGTTTCAGCGAACAGAACTGATAGCTGACCTGAATCTCATAATAATTATAGTGAACGTCAGAAAACTGACATTCACTATATTTTTTTATAGTAAACGACAAAATATTTTGTCGTTTACTATTAGCCGATATGCACGGAGCTAACGTAGTCAGCGGATGTGCAAGGCAATATTTATACTTCCATGCGGACCTGCCTGTGTGCGGGACCGCTTGTTTTTTACTAAGGAAACACTGATAAAAAAACAGGCTGACAGAAAGGAATACTAAAATGAGTCTTGTAAAATCATCATTAGAAAGCTTAAAAGTAAATCCGTTTGAACTTATCGGAAAGGACTGGTACCTGATTACAGCAGGAAAGTCTGTTTCCGATTACAACACAATGACAGCATCATGGGGATCGCTTGGCGTAATGTGGGGCAAAAATGTATTTACATGCGGAATCAGACCTAACAGACACACATTCGGATATGTTGAGGAAAGTGAATACTTCACTATGTCATTTTTCGATACAGACAAATACAGGGATATGCTCAGTTTCTGCGGAACAAAGTCCGGACGCGATGTTGACAAGGCCAAGGAAACAGGAATTACACCGTGTGAAGTTGAAGGAAGGGTAACCTTTGAAGAGGCAAGGCTTGTTTTCGTCTGCCGTAAGCTTTATGCGCAGGATATTGATTCAGACTGCTTTACAGATAAGGATAATCTTAAATTTTACGAAAAAGATCCTCATCACAGAATGTATACTTCAGAAATTGTTGCAGTTTATGAAAACAGGTAAAAACATCCTCCCGGAAAACTGTCCGGGAGAAATTTTTATGTACGGAGGTATCAGATATGCCTGATATCAGGGATGTTTCCCTTATGAGCAAAGAGGATACAGATATATATTCGCGGCTGAAGGAGCCGCAGCTTCTTCATATATATGAACCCGGTCCCGGTCTGTTCATTGCTGAAAGTCCGAAGGTTATCGGACGTGCGCTGAATGCAGGATATGAACCTGTGTCTATGGTGCTTGAAAGCGGTGATATTGACGGAGAAGCCGGAGAAATACTGGAACAGTGCGGGGATATTCCTGTTTATGCCGGTGATTCTGATTCGATACGTGATCTTATAGATATAAAACTGGTGCGCGGAGCACTTTGTGCCATGAAAAGACGCAGCCTTCCGGGACTTGAGGAAATATGCAGCGGAAAGAAGCGTATAGCAGTTCTTGAGAATGTTACAAATCCTTCAAATGTCGGAGCTGCGTTTCGTTCTGCGGCTGCACTTGGAATGGAAGCAGTAATTCTTACTGATGAATGCAGTGATCCTCTTTACAGACGTTCTGCGAGAGTGAGCATGGGAACTGTGTTCCAGGTTCCGTGGACTTTTGCAGGGCCGGGATGGATTGACAGACTGCATATGATGGGATTTAAAACGGCGGCTATGGCTCTCGAAGAAGATTCAGTAAGTATTGATGATGCTGAGCTTATGGGCGAGGAGCAGCTTGCAGTCATTCTCGGAAATGAAGGTGACGGACTTTTCCCGGAGACTATAGAAAAATGCAGTTACACAGTAATGATTCCTATGTCAAACGGGGTTGATTCACTTAATGTTGCGGCAGCTAGTGCAGTGGCATTCTGGCAGCTTGGGAAAAAAAGATAGTCAAAACAATTTATCCCAAATCCATTCATCTGGGTATCAATTGCGTCAGTATGATGTTCAAAGTTTCATTGGGACATGCTTCAGAATACGTATTTATGCGGTTTTCTTGCAAAAATAACAATCTTATGTTATAATACTGTTATCCTATATCTGAGAGGATGGTATGATGAAAATTGCTGTATGCGATGATGAAAAAACATTTCGCGATCAGATAAAAAAATGTATATCAGAAGTAGGTACGGATTTTATTACGGACGAATTTGAATGCGGCGAGGATCTTCTGGCGTCCGGTGAAGCTTATGACATTATTTTTCTTGATATCGATATGAGTGGAATCAGCGGAATAGAAACAGCTGAGAAGCTCAGGGAAAACGGCGCTGAATCAGAGATTATTTTTCTTACAAGCCATACAGAGTATGTTTATGAGGCGTTTAAGGTAAGAGCATTCAGATTTCTTCAGAAGCCTGTTGATTCCGACAAATTCAGCGAGGCATTCCGGAACGCTGTTGACAGCTGTCAGAAGGAAAAGATTGTTATCGATTATAAAGGAAATGTTACCGAGATGTCGGTTGACAATATTGTTTATATCGAATCATCCGGTGACGGGACTTTTGTGTACGACAGCAGAGGTTCATACTGTGAATCGCCTGTATCACTGAAGGACTGGAATGAAAAGCTTAAAGACAAGTCGTTTTACAGAATTCACAAGGCGTATCTTGTTTCCATGAAGTACGTAAGTACGTTTGAAAAAAATTCAGTAAGGCTTGTCGGGTATCCGAATGAATTTCCTGTTGCAAGAAGAAGTGCCGGTGATTTCAGGGCGGCATATCTTGACTTTATAAAAAACAATGCCAGGATGATGTGAGGTAAAATATGAACCAGTATTTTGCTTTGTACAGTGAACTGAGTTCCTTTGTTGTTTCTCTTGTAATCGAAATACTAAAGCTTGTTATTGCCATGAGCGGTATAATGAGCTTCAGCCTGAAAAAGGAAAAGAAGTGGTATTTTATATGGTTCGGAATTGCTGTGTCAGTTGTCGCAGTTCTGTACCTCAGCTCCGCGATGAATGCAATCACGCTTCCGGTGACTGCGGTTGTGCTTGCACTGCTTCTTTTCAGCGGAAAGAATAAAGTTCTTTATGCTTTGCTCCTCGAAATAACTATATGTGTGCTTGATGAGGCGGTTGCCAGTGTGGTTTCCAGACTGTTCGGCGTTGAACTTGGAACCCATTATATGCTGACCGGTTCTGTGAGCATGATATTTATTTCTCTGGTTGCATATATACTGCAGAGCCGCAAAAGACGCGGGCTTGACTATTCGTTAAAGCGAATGAATGCTTTTTATCTTATAATGCTTGCACTTGCGCAGTTTGTTGTTCTGTATTACACGAGCAGCGTACATAACAAGAACGGAGCAACAAGGATACTGATGTATGCGATTATATCCACTGTGCTTCTTGTTGAGGCGGTAATGATTTACTCTCTTAACAAAAAAGATTACTATTATAACATCTCAATGATTAACCAGCAGATGATGGATAATCAGGAAAAGTATTATTCCAATCTTCTGAGTCATGAAAATGAAATAAGAAGCTTTCGCCATGATGTAAAAAATCATTTTTTATGTCTTGAGGCCCTTATAAGTGAGGGCAGAAATGACGAGGCGCTCGAATATATTTCAGGGCTTAAAGGCTCTCTTGCGCTTAAGAGTCCGGGTGTAAGAACCGGAAATACAATAGTAAGTGCCATTGCCAGTGACTACGTTTCCAAATATCCTGAGGTTACTCTTGAATGGAACGGACTTATTCCGAATGAACTGAAGATATCACGGGTTGATGTCTGTACAATTTTCTCAAATGTTCTCGGTAATGCATTTGAGAGTGCTGTGAATTCAGAAGGCAAAAGAGTAAATGTAATTGCGGAGACGGTTACGAACAATATGATAGTTACTGTAAGCAATGATATAGGCACTCCGGTTGTGATTAAGGACGGGTTGTTTGAATCCTCCAAGGAGGACAAAACCAATCACGGCATAGGCACCCAGAATATAAAAAAATCTGTTAAGTCGAACGGGGGCGAAACAGAGTTCAGTTTTGATGATAAGATTTTTACTGTCAAAATTGTTCTGCCGAATTCGCTTGAACTGTTCTGATTTTACATATATATCCAAAAAATGACCGTTCACCCGATTTTTGATACCGTTTACCGGCAGGGTATTGAATTTGAACGGCATTTGTGGTAAACTAAAGACACAGTAGAAAAGGGGTGAACAAAAATTATGTTTAATAATTTTTCTTTCTACAGTTTGGGATTTATAGACTTTCTTAAGTCTATTTTTGGAATTAATGATTAAGGTTTGAATTTTTGCAGTTGTTTTTAAGGTTTGGGTCAGTTTGGGTGATATGTCGGTTATTCACCTGCTGACATGTTTTAATCGGATATCTACTTTAAGAAAATAAATAAATAAAATAAAGAAAAGTTCCGTTTTGATTAACGGGACTTTTCTTTATTTATAGTAAGCGCAATAAATATTGCTATGCACATCCGATGCCGGCAGCAGCCTGCAAAAATGAAACACCGCCATCCGCAGATATGTATTGGATACCTGGCATTATATGTCACTTATTGACCGTTCACCCGATTTTAGCTACCGTTCACCCGAAAGCTATTGCATCTGCTGTATTACTGTGATAAACTGAAATCAGAGACAAAAACAAGGCTGAATGACGTCCGGTATTAACCGGTACGGACAGAGGACTAAAGATATAAACAGAGGAGTGAGGCGTTATGAAAAAGATATCAGTTATACTTGCATGTCCTGTAGTGCTTAACAGTGTTACTTTTTTCAGAAGATTTCTTTATGATTCAATGCTGATGTTCCTTATTTCATTCATAGTATTTTTCGTATCGTTATATGTTGATTTTGATGCAGACAGAAACATCAGAAGAAGATGGAATATGTTTGCAGCGGTTATGGTTTATCTGTCATGCATACTTTTCTTCTTTAACACAGAGATTATGAACAGAGCACTTCTGGTGCTTTCCCTGATTCCGGCGGCAGCAGGCATTGCGTGGGCACATCATGCCGCATCAGCTTCAGATGTCAGAAACCAGTCAGGTATCATAGGCGGAATACACTGATCAGTTCATTTTTATTATTCATAAAGATGATAATGATATATCATACAGCAGAACAGTTCACAGCGATGTGAGCTGTTTTTGTTTTTTGCGCACACATGCAAAAAGGAATGAGGACAAATCTGCAATTCGCTGAATAGCTTAATATTCATAAATTCAGTGAATATTTAATAAAAAATGAATAAATATACATGTTAGCTTGACTTTTTTTATTTATGGGTTATAATAAAAATATATCATAATTTTCTGAATTTACGGAGGTTAACGTTATGGCAAAAAAAGATATTAAAAAAGTTGTACTTGCATATTCAGGCGGACTTGATACATCAATCATCATTCCGTGGCTCAAGGAAAACTACAACAACTGCGAAGTAATCGCTGTTTCAGCTGACGTTGGACAGGGTACTGAGCTTGACGGTCTTGAAGAAAAGGCTATCAAGACAGGTGCTTCAAAGCTTTACATAGAACACATCACAGAAGAATTCCTCACAGATTACGTATTCCCTACACTTCAGGCTGGCGCTGTTTATGAAAACAGATACCTCCTCGGTACTTCATTTGCAAGACCAATCATTGCAAAGAGAATCGTTGAAATTGCCAAGAAGGAAGGCGCAGATGCTATCTGCCACGGCTGTACAGGTAAGGGTAATGACCAGGTTCGTTTCGAAATGGCTATCAAGGCATTTGCTCCTGATATGGCAGTTATCGCTCCTTGGAGAGAATGGACAATCAAGTCAAGAGACGAAGAAATCGACTATGCTGAAGCACATAACATTCCGCTTAAGATCAGCCGCGAAACAAACTACTCAAAGGACAAGAACATCTGGCACCTTTCACACGAAGGTCTTGATCTCGAAAGCCCTGCAAACGAACCACAGTACAACAAGGAAGGATTCCTTGAACTCGGCGTTTCACCTGAACAGGCTCCTGACACTCCAACATATGTAACAATCACATTTGAAAAGGGTGTTCCTGTAGCAGTTGACGGTAAGAAGATGAACGCTACAGAACTCGTTACAACACTTAACAAGGTTGGCGGAGCAAACGGTATCGGTATTACAGACCTCGTTGAAAACAGACTCGTAGGTATGAAGTCAAGAGGCGTTTATGAAACACCGGGCGGAACAATTCTTTACCACGCTCATGAAGTTCTTGAAACACTTTGCCTTGACAAGGAAACAGCAAGAATCAAGCAGCACCTCGCTGTTAAGTTTGCTGATGTTGTTTACAACGGCCAGTGGTTCACACCATTAAGAGAAGCTCTTTCTGCTTTCGTTACAGAAACACAGAAGACTGTAACGGGCGAAGTTAAGCTCAAGCTTTACAAGGGCAACATCATCAACGCAGGCGTTACTTCACCATACACACTTTATGATGAAGAAGTTGCTACATTCGATGAAGATGAAGTTTATGACCAGAAGGATGCGGAAGGATTTATCAATATCTTTGGTCTTCCTACAAAGGTTAAGGCTCAGCTTGACGCTAAGAGAAGCAAGTAATCTGCTCTTCGGAGTTTAATAAAAAGGGCGGGCGTTTGTTCGTCCGCCTTTTATTTTATTTATTTATTTTTGTATTTTTTGTTTCAGAGGGAGGTTTTTTGAAATGGACGAAATCAAAACATATCAGCACAAGGTTGGAGAACCGCTCAGACTTTCAGAAGACAGCATTCCGGACGCTGAATTTGTAACAGTGAATCTTGAAAGAGCAGCGTTTGACAGAGTTAACCTTTCAACGGTAACGTTTCAGGATGCCAATATGGAATGTGCGGTATTTAAGAATGTTGACCTTAACAGCTGTGCGTTTAATGATGCATATCTTGACAACAGTACTATTGTTTCATCAAGTTTTGCGAAGGCTGTCGTTGAAAATGTAAATATGGAAGCTGCCAGATTTAACGGACTTAATATGTCCAGAGCTGATTTTAAGGGCATCAATTTTAAGGAAACAAAGTTCAATGAAGTGTCACTGGATGAGTCACAGCTTTTCTTTTCAGACATGCTCAATGCGTCATTTGAAAAAATCATCCTCACAGGTACTAGGTTTAAGGAATGTTCCCTTACAGACGTTGAGATTACCGACTGTGAAACAGACGGACTCAGAATAGACGGAATAGACGTAGGTGCTGTTATTAAAGCTGTAAAGGAAAAGAAAATAGATATTGAAAAGCTGATTAACGACTAAAATGAAAGGTGTGTAACTACAGATGGCAAAGATGTGGGCCGGAAGATTTTCAAAGGAAGTCGATGAAACTGTAAATGCATTCAACTCATCAATCTCTTTTGACGGAAGAATGTACAGACATGATATTCAGGGAAGTATTGCTCATGCAACCATGCTTGGAAAGTGCGGTATTATTTCAGAGGAAGACAGCGCACAGATAATAGCCGGGCTTAAGGAAATACTTGCAGATATCGAATCAGGAAAGCTTGAGCTTGATATGACTGCAGAAGATATCCATATGTTTATTGAAGCAGAGCTTACAAAGAGATACGGCGATGTAGGAAAGAGACTTCATACATCACGTTCAAGAAATGACCAGGTTGCTGTTGATATCAGACTTTATCTCAGAGACGAAATAAAAGAAATCAGAGAACTTGCAGCCAGTCTTGTAAAGACGCTCTGCGGTATTGCAGAAAACAATCTTGATACTATCATGCCGGGTTATACTCATCTTCAGAGAGCTCAGCCTGTTACACTTGCACATCATATGATGGCTTACGGCCAGATGCTTTTAAGGGATCTTTCAAGACTTGCTGATACAGCAGAAAGAATGAACGTAAATCCTCTTGGAAGCTGTGCTCTTGCAGGTACAACATATCCTATTGACCGCGGTATGACATCAGAGCTTCTTGGTTTTGATGCACCTATGGTTAACAGCCTCGACGGTGTTTCAGACAGAGATTTCTGTGTTGAACTCGCATGTGCACTTTCACTTCTTATGACACACCTCTCAAGATTTTCTGAGGAAATAATCATGTGGTGTTCATGGGAATTCAAATTTATAGAACTTGATGACGCCTATGCAACAGGCTCATCAATTATGCCTCAGAAGAAAAATCCTGATATAACAGAACTTATCAGAGGAAAGACGGGAAGAGTAACAGGAGATCTCGTTACACTTCTTTCAATGCTCAAAGGACTTCCTCTTGCATATAACAAGGATATGCAGGAAGACAAGGAAGCGATATTTGATGCAGTTGACAATGTAAAGCTCTGCCTGAAGACATTCATTCCTATGATTGAGACAATGAGAATCAATAAAGAGAACATGCGCAATGCTGCTGCAAGAGGATTTATCAATGCAACTGACTGTGCAGACTATCTTGTTAAGAAGGGAATGCCTTTCAGAGATGCATACAAGATTACAGGACAGCTCGTTGCACTCTGTATTCAGAAAAATGAAACTCTTGAAACACTTGCAATTGAAGAATACAAAAAGTTTACTGATCTTTTCGATACAGATGTATTTGATGCTATCAGCCTTGAAACATGTGTAAATCAGAGAAAATCAGAGGGCGGCCCTGCTCCTGAATCAGTTAAAATTCAGATTCAGAAGACAATGAAGGCTCTTTCCGGAGAAATGGCATAATGAACAGGAAAAATATCCTGTCGGTTTTTCTTATTAGCCTGGCCGGAGTTTTCGTGTGGTTTATAGGATTTCTTGTTATTATGATCCTTAAATTCGAAAACAGTCCTGCGGTTAACAGAGGATGGCTGATTATAACATTCAGTGCGACAGTGATTTTCAGCGTTGTAAAAAATCTTAAAAACGACAGTAATGACAATAAAAAACAGTAAACGAATTAAAATAATGCGTTTACAATAACAGGAAAGGTGAGATTGCGTTGGCAGTTAAAGTATATATCGATGGTCAGGAAGGTACAACCGGACTTCGTATAATAGAAAGATTCAGCGGAAGAAATGATATAGAGCTTCTCAGGATTGATGAGGACAAGAGAAAAGATCTGGCTGAGAGAAAGAGACTTATTAACAGCTCGGACTATACATTCCTTTGTCTGCCTGATGCTGCATCAATTGAAGCCGTTTCTCTTGTTGAAAATGATCACGTAAGAATTCTTGATGCTTCAACAGCTCACAGAACAAACGACAGCTGGGTTTACGGTTTTCCGGAACTTTCAGCTTCACAGCGTGAAAAAATAAAAACAACAAACAGACTTGCAGTTCCGGGATGCTATGCGAGCGGCTTTATTTCACTTGTAGCCCCTCTCGTGAGCTCAGGAATTATGCAGAAGGATTTTCCTGTGTTTGCATACGCAACATCAGGATACAGCGGAGCAGGCAAGAAGGCTATTGCTGTTTATGAGGGCGCTGACAAGCCTTATGAATTCAACAGCCCGAGACAATATGCTCTTACCCAGTCCCACAAGCATCTTCCTGAGATGCAGAAAATTTCCGGACTTTCAGTAAAGCCTATGTTTAATCCTATTGTCTGCGACTACTACAGCGGTATGGTTGTTTCAGTTCCGGTACAGACAAGACTTCTTGAGAAAAAATGCGGTATAAACGACATTTATGAAGCACTTGCAAAGCATTACGAAGGTCAGAAAATGGTTTCCGTTATGTCACCTGGCGGTACTGATGAGCTTCCTGATGGTTTCCTTGCTTCAAATACTCTCAGCAATCACGACAGAATGCAGATTTTTGTATGCGGAAATGATGATCAGGTTCTTCTCTGTTCACGTCTTGATAATCTTGGCAAGGGTGCGTCAGGTGCTGCGGTTCAGTGTCTGAACATTATGATGGGCATTGATGAGGCGACAGGACTTAATATTTAATAAAGAAGGTTACAGATATGTTTAATATATTGGAAGGCGGAGTAACATCTCCGAAGGGATTTCAGGCTGCATCAGCTGCTGCGGGAATCAAATACAAGGGACGTACAGACATGGCTCTTGTGTACAGTGATGTGCCTTGCGTGACAGCAGGCGTTTATACTACAAACGTTGTAAAGGCTGCTCCTGTATTATGGGACAAGGCAGTAACAGATTCAGATACAAAGGTAAGAGCCGTTGTTGTCAATTCAGGCATTGCCAATGCGTGCACAGGTCAGCAGGGTCTTGATATCTGCAGAATTACCGGACAGGCAGTTGCTGATATTACAGGTGACAGTGCTGAAAGTGTTCTTGTTGGTTCAACTGGTGTTATCGGAATGAAGATTGATCCTGAAAAGATAGTTGCCGGTGTAAAGGAACTCATGTCAAAAAAGGCGTACGGAAAGGAAGCCGGAACAGAAGCTTCACGCGCTATTATGACAACAGATACAGTTAACAAGGAGATTGCCGTTTCCTTTGAAATATGCGGCAGAACAGTAACAATAGGAGCAATGAGCAAGGGCTCAGGTATGATTCACCCTAACATGTGCACAATGCTCGGCTATGTTACAACCGATGCTGTAATTGACAAAAAATTACTTCAGGAAGCTCTTTCTGATGTAGTTACAGATACATTCAATATGATTACTGTTGATGGTGATACATCAACAAATGATACACTTCTCGTGCTTGCAAACGGTCTTGCGGAGAATCCGGCAATTGACAGCATGGATGAAAACTATAAGCTTTTCAGAGATGCTCTCTATTACGTATGCGAATATCTTGCCAAGAGAATGGCAGGTGACGGTGAAGGTGCAACAGCACTTTTTGAAGCAAAGATTATCAACGCAAAGAGCAAGGAAGATGCGAAGATAATGGCTCGTTCGGTAGTTGGCTCAAACCTTTCAAAGGCTGCTATCTACGGACATGACGCTAACTTCGGACGTTTCCTCTGTGCAATGGGATACTCAGGCGCACAGTTTGACCAGAATGATGTTCAGCTTTACTTTGAGAGCAAGGCCGGAAAAATGATGGTGTTTGACAAGGGCAATCCTGTTCCTTTCGAAGAGGACGAGGCTACAAAGATACTTTCAGAAAAGGCTGTCACAATCCTTATTGATATGAATGAAGGTACGGCAAGTGCTGCAGCATGGGGCTGCGATCTTACATATGACTATGTAAAGATTAATGCCGACTACAGAAGCTGATCCGGATTATCCCGGATGATGCAGAATTATTTTCTGCGTTTACTATAATTAACAGAAAGATGGTTATTTGAATTGGAAACTATAGCAAACAATGTTCGTTCACAGATTCTTATTGATGCACTTCCGTACATCAGAAAGTATAACAACAAGACAGTTGTAGTAAAGTACGGCGGAAACGCTATGACAAATGAAGAACTCAAGCAGGCTGTTATGAGTGATATTGTACTTCTTTCTCTCGTTGGCGTAAGAGTTGTTCTTGTTCACGGCGGCGGTCCGGAAATCAATGATATGCTTAAGAAGCTGAATATAGAAAGCAGGTTCATCGGCGGTCTCAGATATACTGACAAGGATACAATTGACGTTGTTAAAATGGTCCTTGCAGGAAAGGTAAACAAGGAGCTTGTTTCACTCCTGGCATCAAATGGCGGAAGCGCTGTCGGTCTCTGCGGACTTGACGGAAAAATGCTTATGGCTGAAAAAATGAAGGGTGAACAGGATCTTGGTTATGTAGGTGAAATAACAGCAGTAAACACAAAGGTTATTACTGATACACTTGACAACGGATATGTCCCTGTTATTGCAACAGTTGCCTCAACAGAAGACGGCCAGACAATGAATATCAATGCTGATACAGCGGCGGCCAGAATAGCGGCTGAACTCGGTGCTGAGAATCTTATTCTCATGACTGACATTGCAGGTCTTCTTAAGGATAAGGATGATCCTTCAACTCTTATTCCGTCAGTAAACGTAAGCGATGTTCCGTTTATGAAGAGACAGGGCATTATTTCAGGCGGTATGATTCCTAAGATTGAGTGCTGTGTTGAAGCCGTAAGAAGAGGCGTAAAGAAGACATGCATCATTGACGGAAGAGTTCCTCATTCAATTCTCATTGAACTTCTTACAAATGAAGGTATCGGTACACAGTTCACCTGATATGCTTCATAATAACGAAAGGTGAATAAATAAAATGAATACAATAGAAAAATTCAACGGCAGCGTTATGCATACATACGGCCGTTATGATCTTGTTCTCGACAAAGGAAACGGCCGCACAGCTGTTGACGAGAACAATAAGGAATACATAGATTTCGGCAGTGGTATCGGAACAAACTCACTTGGATACTGTGATGAGGAATGGGCTGATGCAGTTTGCAGCCAGGTGCGCAGCATCCAGCATACTTCAAACTACTACTACACAGCGGTTCAGGCTGAATTTGCGGACAGACTCTGCAGCGTAACAGGATATGACAAGGTATTCTTCGGAAACAGCGGTGCTGAAGCAAATGAATGTGCAATCAAGATTGCGCGTAAATACAGCTTTGACAAGTACGGCAAGGGCCGCAGCACAATTATTACGCTTGTTAATTCATTCCACGGCCGTACAATGGCTACACTTTCAGCAACAGGACAGGATGTTTTCCACAACTATTTTTTCCCGTTTGTTGAAGGCTTTGTTCATACTCCTGCCAATGACATAGAAGCACTTAAAAATGCTGCTGATGACACAGTGTGTGCAGTAATGATTGAATTTGTTCAGGGTGAAGGCGGCGTAGTAAAGCTTGATGACGAATTTGTAAAGGCTGTCCGTAAAATCTGCGATGAGAAGGATATTCTTATGATTGCAGACGAGGTTCAGACCGGTGCCGGACGTACAGGAAAGTTCCTTGCTTCTGAGCATTTCGGTGTAAAGCCGGATGTAACAACAATGGCCAAGGGTATTGCCGGCGGTATTCCTGTTGGCGTATGTCTTGCTTCAGAAAAGTGCTCGTCTGTTCTTGTTCCTGGAACGCACGGCTCGACATTCGGCGGAAATCCGCTTGCATGTGCCGGAGGAAACGTGGTTGTTTCACGTGTTTCATCTCCTGAATTCCTTGCTGAGGTTCAGAAGAAGAGCGAATACATTTTTGATAAGGTTTCAAAAATGAAGGGCGTTTCATCTGTAAGCGGACTCGGTCTTATGATAGGTATTGAGCTCACAGAAAAGAAGGCTGCTGATGTTGTAAAGGCAGCGCTTGATAAGGGTCTTCTTCTTCTCACTGCAAAGACGAAGGTTCGTCTGCTTCCTCCGCTTACAATTACATACGAGGAAATTGACAGGGGACTTGCAGTACTGGAAGAACTTTTGTAAACGCATAAAAACTGCGGTCACTGTAATTTCAGAATAATACAGAAAGGTGTAAAATAAATGAAGCATTTACTCACAATAATGGATCTCAGTAAAGAAGAGATTATTGATATACTTAACCTCGCTGACCAGCTTAAATATGAACTTAAGCATGGCATTCCGCATCCTCATCTTAAGGGAAAGACTCTTGGAATGATTTTTCAGAAGGCATCCACAAGAACCCGCGTTTCATTTGAAACAGGTATGTATCAGCTTGGCGGTTATCCGCTTTTCCTTTCATCAAATGATCTTCAGATAGGCAGAGGAGAACCTGTTCAGGATACAGCAAGAGTTCTTTCACGCTACCTTGACGGTATCATGATCAGAACATTTGAACAGAAGGAAGTTGAGGACCTTGCTGAATACGGTTCAGTTCCGGTTATCAATGGCCTTACAGACTATTCACATCCATGCCAGATTCTTGCTGACCTTATGACAGTACGTGAATTCAGAGGCAGCTTCGAAGGACTTAAGATGTGCTATATCGGTGACGGCAATAACATGGCAAATTCACTTATCGCCGGATTTATCAAGGTTGGTATGGAGGTTGCAGTTGCATGTCCTGATGATTATCAGCCGGCTGCGAAGGTTGTTGAATACGCACGTTCAACAGGCAGATTCACAATGACAAACAAGCCTCTTGAAGCTGCAAAGGGTGCAGACGTGGTTATTACGGATGTATGGGCATCAATGGGTCAGGAAGGCGAAGCTGAGAAGAGAAAGATTGCGTTTAACGGCTATCAGATTAATGATGAAGTAATGGCTGTGGCAAACGAAAAGGCAATGGTTCTTCACTGTCTCCCTGCTCACAGAGAGGAAGAAATTACAGCTAAGGTTTTTGAGGAACACGCTGAAGAAATTTTTGAAGAAGCAGAAAACAGACTTCATGCTCAGAAGGCTGTTATGGTTAAGCTCATGGCTGACTGATAACAGAAAAAAACATATTTTAAGTATCTGCGTATACAAAAGGGCGGCGGTTATCCGTAAAGGATGACTGCCGCCCTTTTGTATACATCCGGTATGTTCGTCAAAAGTCTGATTATCAGAGAAAAACAAAAATATATTGAAAGACAATAAAAATATATTGACAAATAGATTTTCACATGCTATAATAAAACCATGGAAAACGAAAACATTTTCAGCGGCCATGGCAGTGTATGTTTTCAGTATAACAGAAAGGTGATGTATTTTATGTGGACTAAAGAATTATCAGTATTATTATCAAAGGGACTTATTTTCCTGGGGATGGGACTTGCGGCGGCGGTATGTATATGGCTTCCGGACTGTATAGCGTATCTGGAGGACTATTATTACAAACCGCTGGGACATCTTCCTTCATGTGTTATGGGGTACGTGGTCGTAGCTATGCTGTGCGTGCTTCTCGTATTTCTGTATATGCTTCTTGACAATATTTCAAAGAAAAAAGTATTTGTTCAGAAAAATGTCGGGTTACTCAGAAGAATTTCATGGTGCTGTTTTGCAGTATCAGCTGTAATTTTTGCATGGGGAATAATGTCATTCCTTGAGGTCGCTTTTCTTGTAGGATTTACAGTCGGATTTATGGGACTTGTGCTCAGAATACTCAAAAATGTATTTGAAGAGGCTGTACTTATCAAGGAAGAAAGCGACTATACAATCTGATGAAAGGAAGCGATAAAAATGCCAATAGTAGTAAATCTTGATGTAATGATGGCCAAAAGAAAAATATCATCAGGCGATCTTGCAGAAAAAATAGAAATAACACCTGCAAATCTTTCAATTCTTAAAACCGGAAAAGCCAAAGCAGTCAGATTTGCAACACTTGAGAAAATATGTGATGTTCTGGATTGTCAGCCGGGAGATATTCTCGAATTCCGGAAGGAAGAGTAACTAATGAGGCACAGGTTAAGGAAACACTGATTAAGTCT
>DCGK01000060.1 GCA_002315235.1 Ruminococcus sp. UBA1780 | reverse complement strand
TTTGTGTTTCCCACAAGCGACTATTAAATTATACTACAGTCTGGTTCGTTTGTCAATACTTTTTTTAAAAAAATATAAATTTTTTTGAAGTGTTATTTTGCAAATGTGTATACTAAGTTAAAGTGATATTTACGTTAGTAAATAACGCCGCAGACTTTACAGTCACCCTTGTCTTCGCCGTTTCGTAGCTCTTTTTGTTATCCCTAATCCCGTGCAGGGTTGTCTGATCTAACAATGTTATGGTCATTTATACAAGCCGGCTCAGTGCGGGCGACTGCAAAGCTCTGCTAAGGTTTTGCCAACACAGTAACTGCCGTGTGCATCAATCAGAGTTACTTATTCAGTGGAGAAAGCCAGGAACGATTGAAATTCAGGAAAGCTGCGGAATTACAATCGCACCATAGAAATTCCTTAGTTAAAGTATGTGAATCGACAAATGCAGAAAAATCGCCAAAAGGGGAGATTTGAGGGAAAGGAGAGCTCGAGAGGGAAACCGTTTAAGAGGGGAAAATGGCGATTTTTGCTGGATTTATTTTTTTCCCCTCTTAAAGAGGGTTCTCTCTCGAAACTGCCGTAACTTAAAGAATATGGGATATAAAACAAAAATACTATCAAACATAAACAATAGATACTACGAAACAGCAATGACAAGGGTGACTGTAAAGTCTGCGGCGCGTTATACTAAATACTAACGAAAATATCACTTTAAAACACTATGTACTGAACAGTCAGACAGATATCAGGAATTCATAAATAAATACGCTGATATATATTTAACCATAATTAACCATAATTAACCATTTGTGCGTATTCAGACAAATGCAAGTGAAAAATATACAGAAAAACACTACTGTAAATATATGGGAGGCCTCACCGTTTTTTTTTATTAATATTATGATATAATTTCGACTGATTTTATCATTGTTTTTCCCTGTTCTGTATTTTGTTTTCCGTGTTCATTATATCTGTGCCTTTAAGTTTCGTAAATACGTGGTCTGTTATTTCAGGATGTTTTTTATTGCAGCCGGCTGTCAGAAAATTTATACTAATTTGTTGACATCTGAGTATCTGCATCAGGCTTTTTAGCTTAAACTGGCTTGTTTTACAATGAGTATACAATAAATAAAGCAGGCTCCGATCATCAGCCTGCTTTATTTATTAAAATATTATAAAATAAGGAGTTGATAATGTCTTTATGCAAGCAGATAATCTTCTGCGATGTCTGCAACGAAATCCGGATGTACGATATTTCTTACCAGTGTTTCGATAAAATCTATAGCCTGTTCTTTTCTTGCTGTGAAGCTGTGAAGAACAGTTTCTGTATGCGTTGTATTGTCTCTTACCAGAATTCCGTATACATTTCTGTTTGTTTCCTTATCCCTTTCGCTGAATGCTGTGTAGATAAGTTTTGTGTTTCCTAAGCTTTCATTATAAATGGTTTTCATTTTTTTATTCCTCCGTTAAAATAATGTTGTGTTTATATTTCTGTGTTTTTGATTGTTGTTTGCGTTTTCTGTGTCTTTATTATAACTCACATCTGAGATACAATCAACCGTTTCGCCCTAAGAGGTAATATTTTCGCCCTAAGAGGTAATTTTTTTCCGAAATTCTTCCAATTTCACGTCCGGAAACGTACAAAAAGTCGATAATAATGATAAAAATTCCATTCGTTTCTGCACTGGCTTTTCCGGCCGGGTGTTCTCCGGAGAGTGAAAGAGAACGTCAGAATACAAAAATATTCCAAAATCAACCGGTTTGCAACGCTATTTTAAACTATGCAACCAGTCGATTAAACTTTGTTGCAACCATCAAAAGCAAACCTCGAAACTGCGACGGATGCAAACTATGCTCAGGTTTACAGGTTTAATTTGATTTGTAAACCTGGCTGTAAACTGCGCATCTGCGAGGCTGGAGAGAAATATAAACCTGCCGGATGTGATGAAAATCTATTGACAACCAGCTGAAAAAGAGTTATAATAAGAACATCGTTTAAAGAAGAGTTGACAACAAAGTCAAACAAAAGCGGAGGGAATATATGGAATCAACAGAACAGCAGTATGTTACCATTAAAGAATTTGCAACGCTTGCAAATGTAACAACTCAGGCGGTTTACAAACGTTTAAACCAGACGGACAGTGCTTTAAACAAGTTTGTTCAGTATAACGGAAAGATGAAGCTTATAAGCAGGGATGCACTTGAACTTTTTGCTGATGCACCTGTTAATCAGAACAGCGTTGCAGAAGGCGACGGAATCTACGAGGATATCAGTGCACAGGCACAGAACACGCTTTTCGCATCATATTTTGATGCAACCCTTAAGGTGCTGTCAGAACAGATAAATTCAAAGGATCAGCAGATTAAGCAGCTTATGGACAGCAACAATGACCAGCACATAAAGATGCAGGAACAGCTTTCCATGAAGGATAAACAGCTTCAGGAGCAGCTTTCAGCAAAGGACAGGCAGATAGCTGACCTTCAGAAGCTCCTTGATCAGCAGCAGCAGCTGCACCGTGCAGAACAGGAACAGTTCAGACTGCTTGCAACTGATGCAAATGAGAAGGAAAAAGAGAAAAAAGGACTCTTTAAGAGACTGTTTCATAAAAAGGAAACAGCTTCGGAGAGTGAATCAGTTTAAAACTACAGAAAAGACCGTCAGCCTTGGTTGCAAGGCTGACGGTCTTTGTTAGTTTCCGTTGTAAACTCCGGATACAACTCTGTTTACACCGCAGAGATCCGGCCATTGCTTTATGTCTGTAAACCCGTTTTCGGCCAGTATCTGTGAAACATCAGTGTCCTGATGTATTCCTGTTTCGTAGAATATCATGCCGCCTTGTTTAAGACAGTGTTTCCAGTTTGCTGTAATAGTTCTGTAGAATAATAACCCGTCATTTCCACCGGCAAGTGCCATTTCCGGTTCAAAGATTACTTCCTTCTGAAGACGGTTCATATCATCCGGAGTAAGGTATGGAGGGTTGGAGGTTATTATATCAAGACCACTGAACATGTGACATGTTTCCGGACTCAGGACATCACCTCTGACGGCTTTTACGGATGAACTGTTTAATGCGATATTGCGGTTAAGATACGCGAGAGCCGCATCAGAATACTCCACAGCGCTTATGCTGGCAGAGCGGAGATATTTGTCCAGTGCAACCGGTATGCAGCCGCTGCCGCTGCACAGATCGGCTATATGAAGGCCTTCTGCGTCAGAATAGTGGTTTAAAACACATTCAACCAGAGTTTCTGTATCCTGTCTCGGAATCAGGACTCCTTCACCAACCCGGAAAGGAAGTCCGAAAAACTCCCATTCCTCAAGAATATACTGAAGAGGATATCCGGAAATTCTTTTTCCGGCCAGTTTCAGTGCGAGTTCAGCTGCAGAATCGTCAGCTGTCAGATCCGGGTTTGCAATTACTCTGCCGGCACTGATATTAAAGACATGGCCTGTAATGCAGCGGGCTTCGAAAATATAGTTTTCAACTGAGCCCTCTGAGAGGGCTTTTTTTACATCGTTATAAACTGATCCTGCGGTTACCAAACGTCGTCCTCCAGGTTTTCAGGTATGCACGGCTTTATTGCAGCTATTGCAACTTCAATCTGACTGTCATCAGGCTCTCTGGTTGTAAGGCGCTGGATCTGAAGACCAGGAGCAGACAGTATACGTGTAAAGAGATTGTTTTTTCTGCCGGCAAGTCTTATGAATTCATAGGCGATTCCGATAATAAGCGGAAGCAGAACAAGTTGTACAACCAGTCTCAGGAGTATACGCATTCCCTTGCTGTATCCTGTAAACGGCGGAATAAAGCAGAATACAAAAATACTTGTAAAGAGTGTGATAAAAATAAAGCTTGTTCCGCATCTTGGATGAAATCTGGTGTGTTTTTTTACGTTTGCAACTGTAAGCTCTTCGTGAGCTTCCAGACATGCAATGGTTTTATGTTCTGCACCATGATACTCGTATGTTCGTCTGATATCCTTCATTTTTGATGTGGCCCACAGATATCCGACAAATATAATTATTTTAATTATACCCTCAAGTGCTGTTCTGAGCACGGTCATCTGTTCAAGCGGTTTGGTAAGAATGGTTGGTATGAATTTAAAAAGAAAGAGACTGAAGACAACACCTATAACCATTGCGACTGCAGACATTGCACTCATGAGGTTTTCTCCGAATTTGTCTGTAAGCCATTTTTCAAACGCAGTCAGCTCTTCCTCACTGTCTTCTTCAGTCATCTGTTTTTCAGCGGACTTCATAAGGCATTTATAGCCTGATATGAGCGAAGATATAAAGTTGAAGCTTCCTCTTATCAGAGGAGCTTTTTTGTACCAGGGAGCATCCTTGCCGTTGTTTTCCTCCCATGTTTCGATATCAATTGTACCGTCTGGAAGACGGCATGCCATGGCAGCTGTTCTGACGCCCTTCATCATTACGCCTTCAATGAGGGCCTGTCCGCCGATTCTGGATTTGTGTAGTTCTTTTCCCATGATTACCTCTTGTTAATTAATGTATTTTGCAGAAGCTTCAGTCGGAAGAATAATTTCAACCGTTGTACCAACGTTTTCCTCGCTGGTTATGTTCAGACTGCCGTGATGCATGGTTATAATTTCATCTGCAACAGCAAGTCCGATACCGGAACCTCTTTTTGTATGATTTGCCTTGAAGAATTTTGTCTTGATTTTCGGAAGATCAGCGGCCTTTATACCGCATCCGTTGTCCTTTACGGTTATACAGAGATGATCCTCGTTAAGCTGGGAGGCATTTATCTCTATATGGCTTTCGCGGTCAGGCCCCGCCGAGTACTTTATGGCATTGTCAATAATATTGATAAATACCTGTCTCAGACGGTTTTTGTCACCGAAAATAAACGGAAGCATTTCCGGTGAGTTGTAGCTGATTGTTGTGTTTTCGTGCTTTGCCTTTTCCGTATAAATCAGTATTGCATCCTCCAGTTCGGCAAGAATGTCGATTTTTGAAATCTGCAGAGTAAATTTGCCGTTCTGTATTCTGGAAAAGTCAAGGAGCTCCTCAACCATCTGTGAAAGACGTTCTGTCTCACTTACAATAACTCTTATTCCTTTTCTTGTTGTTTCCTCGTCGTTCTCGGCGTTTATCGTTTCAGCCCAGCCCTTTATTGCAGTCAGCGGTGTTCTGAGTTCATGTGAAACTGAGGAAATAAACTCGTTTTTCATCGCTTCTGCAGTTGCCAACTCGTCTGCCATGTGGTTGATTGATTCACAGAGCTGGCCAATTTCGTCGTTTGATTCTATAGGAATTCTCTCTGTGAAGTTTCCCATTGCAAACTTTTTGGTTGCACTGTTTACCTTCTGAACGGGACGTACAATTGACCCTACAAAATATCGTCCCGAATAAATCAGCGGCATCAGAGGAAGCGAGCATGCAAATATAATAAGAAGAGACAGTGCTGATATGATGCTGTCAATTTCGGACATCGACACAACAACACGCATGGCAGAGTAATCTGAATTCTTGGATGAGACCGGGAATGAGACTGCCATTATTTTTTCGTTGTTTTCAAGGCGCCCTCTCCATACTCCGAAACTGTTTTTTTCCATGGCATCATCGTAGTCATTCATAGTAATCGAATCATCAGGAGAAAAACCGGATGAAGTGATTACAACCTTTCCTTTTGTGTTGATTGCCATCAGTTCAATTTTGTCCTTGTCTGCAAAGGTTTCAACCATGTTGCGGACTTCGGATGAAAAGTTTTTGGTTGTATCGGTTGAATACTTGCTCAGCACACTTGTTATTGTCTGAAGTTTTCCTGTAAGATACTGCTGGGTTGAACTGTAGAAATAGCTCTGTACACCGTAAATCAGTATGGAAGCTATTACAAACATGATGAGTGTCAGGATTGCAAAGTTGTTAAGTATCCATCTGTACAGCAGTGAATCCTTGGAAAAACGCTTTCTGGCTGGTTGTCTGTTAAGTTTAAATACCGGTTTAAAACTCATTTGTCATTCCATTTGTATCCGAATCCCCAGATAGTGATAATATACTGCGGACTGGACGGTTCATCTTCTATCTTCATTCGTATTCTTCTGATGTTTACGTCGACTATTTTTTCGTCTCCGACGTATGTTTCACCCCATATGTGGTTGAGGATGCTGGTTCTGTCCAGCGCTGTGTTTTTATTGTTAAGGAAATATTCGAGAATCTGGTATTCAACCTGTGTGAGATCTATAAGCTTTCCGTTCTTTGACACGGTTCTGCTTTTCAGGTTAAGCTGGAACGGACCTGATTCTATTACAGGAGGTTCCTCGGCTTTCATAAAACTCATGCATACACGTCTGTATATTGCGTCAACTCGTGCGGTCAGCTCTGAAGGAGAAAACGGTTTTGTCATATAGTCATCAGCACCTATCATGAGTCCGCTGACCTTATCCATTTCCTGTGTTTTCGCAGAAAGCATGATAATGCCAAGAGTTGAGCTCTTTTCCCTGAGCTTTTTGCAGACAGTGAAGCCGTCTATTCCCGGCATCATAATGTCAAGGAGCGCAACGTCAAAGTTTCCGTGTTCGTTTTCAAAAACTCTGAGAGCTTCTTCTCCGCAGTTTACATCAGTAACATCATATCCTGCTCTTTTCAGATTGATTACAACGAAGTCTCTGATTACGTCTTCGTCCTCGCATACTAGTATTCTTTTCATTTTTTACTCCCCTTTACTGGATTATTTTAAAATTAAACATTATTTCGCTTGATGACAGAGCCAGCGGGCCGCCGGCCGCCGGCAGACATGCAAGATATATGGTGTCGCCGCTGGAGGATACCTGTAAATACTGGCTGTATTCTTTCTTGCGTATTAATTCTTCCGTTTCCTTTGTTCCTGCAACGCAGATTCGCATAAGTTCAGTCTGATTTTCTGACGCTTCGTCGTAGCTGCAGAATATTATGTCGTCATTTACTGACTTTACGGTGACTTTGTCTTCCCATTTTTCCGGCAGTATGAAGGCGTATCCGTCTGTTATGCTGTAATATCCTGAATATTTTCTGACGAACATGTTGTTTTCGAGCACATACCAGTTTGTCATGTTAATCTGTTCGGTTTCAGGCTTGTCTTCATAACCTTTGAAGACGGTGTTTATCGGTATTTCGATTATTCCGTCATTATCTATATCCCGTGAAATCAGGGATGAATTTCTGACTGTGCGGTTTATGGGTTCGGAATCAGCGTTGTCAGCATTTACGTGCGTGAGTATGATTGTTCCGTCATAAACCTCCGGTTTCATAATTTCCGTCACTATAGTGTTGGTGTTAATATATGAATCCAGATATACTGCTGTTGAATCCTCATTCTGTTTTCCGTAAATAAGCTGAAGAATGTCCGTGGTGTTTTCGGAAAGAGTGAGAACCGGGCCTGACACAAGAGTATTGCGCTCGTCAAGCCATTTGAGCTGTGCCGTATTTCCTTCCGGAGTACTGTTTATCATAATAAGCTCGTTGCAGGAATCGTTGTTGAGGTCTGTAACGTCCATTACGGCATACGTGCCCAGAGGCTGCAGCTCCGGTTCCGGCTTGTCATCACAGAAGAAAAGCATTGCTTTCTTTTCTGTCTGGCTTCCTGTGCCTATTATAACGTTTGTAATGTCCGAGCTTCCGAGCTTTGAGATAAATACTCTCTCAACTTCGTTTCCTTCTGCTGCGAAGTCGTTTTTCGAATCCCAGCGGCCGTTTTCCTGGTCAAGAAAATTTATTCTGAGTGTTGACAGGTCACTTCCGGTCTGGTTAGGTTTTTCATAGAATACGATTGCCTCTTCGGAAGGATCGCTGTCTATGTCTGCAACTACAAATGCTGAAAGATAAGCTCCGGCCTTCGGATATTTCAGGCTGATTTTTGAACCTTCCGTATTTATAAGTGCGTTGTAAATCTGTTCATGCTGTTCACTGAGCTTTGGCGGTTTTAAATATGTTTCCACGCTGGAATTTATAGTGCATCCGCTGAGGGATACAGATACTGCCAGTGCTGCAGAGAGCAGTGCGGAATGCTTTTTTATTCTGACTCCTCCTTTCGCTTTTGCTTTCCTGGTTACACATATTTTATTGTACCATATATTTATAGTTATAGCAAATGAAATATAGCGAAAGGAAAAAGAATTTTACATCCTTAAAGTGCAAATGTGATTTTTGTATGTTACTATTGTGATGTTTATTGACAAAGCAGGATGTACTGCGTATAATTAAGGTACAGGGACGACGGTAAAGAACGTGTATGCAGAACAGATACGGAAGGAGGACATGGGTTGATATATTCATATCCGGGATGTTTTTTTCAGAGAGCTGACGGAAAATACTGCGTAGTATTCGCAGATCTGAACAATCTTGCGGCATTCGGTGACAGCTTTGATCTTGCACTGGCAAATGCGGTTGATCTGCTTGCCAGATATATTTACAGTCTGAAATCGAAAAACGAAAGTATTCCTGAACCTTCAGACATTCAGACGCTGAAGCCGGACATCAGTGATGAGTACACCAGAGCATTTTTTCAGACAGTAAATGTTGATGTTGAGGAATATGCAAAGTATTACTACAGCGGAACGACGGAGACATCTGTTACACTGCCGCGGTGGCTTGATGAATATGCGAGAAGGGAACAGATTGATGTTTCAGCAGTAGTAAGGAATTATCTTACCGACAGATACAATAAACAGAACAGCAGATGATACAGTGAACGTGATTTTTCACGTTCACTATTATTTTACTTAAATCGCTTAAATTAAATTCCCTTAAATTAAGTACTTATATCATAAAACGCTGCGTACAATTTATGAAAAATATACAATTGAATTATGAAAAACTATGTGATATAATTAAATTAATGAAATATGTTCAGTTTGTATTGACTGAACGAATATGGTTGAATTGATGGTTATTTAAAGTTTAGGAGGAATTTAAGTTGAACTCGAAAGAATTAAGAAGAATATGCAGCCTTACAGCTGCACTTGCACTTACAGCTTCATTATTCAGTATTTATCCGCAGAGCGAAGGCTCTGTGTATGCTGCGGCGTCAAAGTATGAATTTGAAGATGCGGAGTTTACAGGAACAGTAAAGGCAGACAAGGATGCTGCTGCGAGCGGCGGTTCAGTAGCATATATGACCGAGGACGGTACTATTACCGTTACGGTTGATGCTGAAGAAGACGGTATGTACGACATTATCATGGCAGCAGAGGGCGTCGGCGGCGGAAAGCAGCAGAGCCTCTATGTCAACGGTGCCTCAAGCGGAAGTATTTCAATTGCTGAGGGAACCGGAAAGTACACACCTTTTACTGCTGCTACAGTAAAGCTTAAAAAGGGTAAAAATGAAATCAAAATCTCCAAATCATGGGGCTGGACAAAGTTTGACTATCTTGAGGTTAAGCCTAAGGTTTATGAAACAGTATCAGGAAATGCGGTTCTTTCAAACCCTTCAGCCACTAAGGAAACACAGTCCCTCATGAATTATCTTGCGTCTGTTTACGGTAAACACACTGTTTCAGGCCAGCAGGAAATCTATATGTATGGTCCTCATGATGTTGAAACCGAATTTGAATATATCAAAAAAACAACAGGTGTTTATCCTGCAATAAGAGGATTTGACTACGGTAATTTCTGCAATTCATGCTTCGGCGGCGATGACGGCTCCACAAAGCGTGTTATTGACTGGGTTAAGAACAGGGGAGGCATTGCGACTTCATCATTCCACCTTAATGTTCCTAATGACATGAAGAGTTACAAACAGGGAGACAAGGTTGACTGGAGCAAAACAACATACAATGCAACTGATTCGGACTTCATGCCGTCAAATGCATACAAAGAAGGCACAAAGGAATATGATTACTACCGTGAAGCTCTTAAGACGCTTGCGGCTGAATTCAACAAGCTGGAAGCTGAGGGTATTCCGATGATCTGGAGACCTCTTCACGAAGCTGAAGGCGGCGGCGGAGAAACAGGCTCATGGTTCTGGTGGGGCAAGGAAGGTTCAGCAGTTTATAAGAAACTCTGGATTTATACATATGAAACACTTACAAAGGATTTCAAGTGCAACAATCTTATATGGGAATGGAACGGCTATGATTATGCAACATCAGGCGACTGGTATCCGGGAGACGAATATGTGGATATCGTCGGTTATGACAAATACAGCTGCACAAAGTATCTTGCTGAAAACAACTGGCAGCCTTCCGTTGCTCACGATGATACTGCAGCAGGAAGTACTTTCTGGAGCCTCGTTAATCTTACAGACAAGGCAAAGATGGTAGCAATGGCTGAATGTGACTGTATTTCAACACTTGCCAACATTGAAGCTGAGCATGCAAACTGGCTGTATTTCTGTCCGTGGTATGACGGCGGTTCAGATGATATCAATTTCCTTTCAAACCCTGTATTCAACGATCCTGCGGACCTTAAGGAAATGTACACAAGCGAATACTGCATTTCACTTGATGAACTTCCGAAGGATCTCTATACTAACGGAAAGGCTCCTGCGGCAACAGCAGCTCCTTCAAAGAAGCCGGATGCCACACCTTCACCAACAGCAAAGCCTTCTGACAAGCCTTCTTCAGAACCGTCTGCAGTTCCTTCGGCAACACCTTCAAAGGACGGCAGATACGAATTTGAGGATGCTGTATTTACAGGAACAGTAAAGGCAGACAAGGATGCGGGCGCAAGCGGCGGTTCTGTGGCATATATGACAGAGGACGGTTCCATCACTGTTACAGTAACAGCACCTGCGGACGGAATGTATGATCTTATCTTCGCTGCGGAGGGTGTCGGAAGCGACAAGCAGCAGAACATCTCAGTAAACGGTGTGCCGGCAGGGGATCTTTCAATTGCTGAAGGTTCAGGAAAATATACTCCTTTCAAGGCGACAACATTGAAGCTTAAGAAGGGCGAAAATACAATTAAAATCACCAAGTCATGGGGCTGGACAAAATTTGACTATATCGAAATAAAGGCAGCAGAAGCCGTTAAGGCTGATGCATCAAAGGCAGTTCTTTCAAATAAAAATGCATCTGCAGCTGCAAAGTCACTTTACAGCTATATCTGTAAGGAATACGGAAAGAGCATTATTTCAGGTCAGCAGGAATCAACATGGATGGGAAGTCCTGACTACGAAATGAACTATATCAAAGATGCCAGCGGCAAGCTCCCTGCAATGAGAGGCCTCGACTACATGGGCGATGACTTTGACGGCGTAAACAAGAGAGCTAAGGAATGGTTTGAAAAGGGCGGTATAGTAACAATATGCTGGCACTGCGGTTCAGATTTTGCTGACAACTATGATGACTGCAAGGCAGATGATCTCGACTGGGACAAGGCTCTTACACCTGGTACAGCAGAATATGAAGCACTTTCAAAGGCAATGGACAAGGGTGCAAAGGCTCTTAAGGAGCTTAAGGATGCAGGTGTTCCTGTAATCTGGAGACCGTTCCATGAATTTGACGGTGGCTGGTTCTGGTGGGGCAAGGGCGGTGCCGAAAACTTTAAGAAGCTCTGGACAATGATGTACGACAAGTACACAAATGAATGGGAACTCGACAACCTTATCTGGTCGCTTGGATTTACAGCTTCAGTTCCTGCAGACTGGTATCCGGGAGATGAATACGTAGATATCGTTGGTGCTGATACATATGTTGAAAGCGACGGTTCACTTGTTGGTATGTACAACAAGCTTACTGATCTTGTCGGAACAGGCGTTCCGGTTATTCTCCATGAAAACGGAACAATTCCTTCACCTGAAAACCTTCAGTCAGAGGGTGCTTTCTGGAGCAGCTTTATGACATGGCACACAGAATGGATTACAGACAGTAAGTGGAACACAAAGGAAAGCATCAAGTCTGTATATACCAGTGATTATGTAATCACTCTTGATGAACTTCCGAAGGATCTTTACAAAGCTTCAGCAGCGGCTGAACCCGGAACAATTAAGACAGGCGACGTGGACTGTGACGGTAAGGTTGATATAACAGATCTTTCACTTCTCTCACTTTACATCATCGGTGACAAAAAGCTCAGCGAAAACGGAATGAAGGCAGCTGATACAGATCACGACGGTTCAGTTGAAATCACAGATCTTGCAACACTCAAGCAGTTTATAGCAAAGGTCATTACTACACTTGACTGATAACTGAAAATAACATAAAAAAGTCCCTCCGGACCTGGTCCGGAGGGACTTTAATGCTTTGTGTCAGAATGTAAGACAGGAAGAATTACTTTTCTTCAGTTGCTTCAGCAGCAGCTTTGCTGTCAGCCGGTTCTGTTTTTGGTTCTTCCTTTGGTTCTTCCTTCTTTACAGCGGAAGCAGCTTTAACGGCAGCTTCTGTACCGAAGTCAGCGATTTTGTCAACGAAAGGAAACGCAACATCAAGCTTCTTGAATGCCTGGAAGCCCATGAGAAGGAGCATTACAGGTCTCATGAAGTAGATTGCTGATTTTACAAGTGAAACGAGGTTTGAAACAAATGGAATGCTGAATGATCTTCCTGCGAGTCCTGTAATATCGTCTACTACTGAGATAGCTGAAGGAATGAGGTTTACAGCTTCATATGCGAGCTGGAAGCATGTGTAGACTGCAAAAGCCTTAACTGCCGTCTTTTTAAGCCATTCGTCATTTTCCCTGAGGAAAACATATCCTGCGAGAAGTAAAAACGGAATATATCCGCCTAAAAGAACTGTAAAATACATTGCAGCTCCGAGAACGGATACTGAAACGCCGAGTGATGTTTTTTCGTTGTTCATAACAAATCTCCTTTAATGTAATACTATGAATGTAATTTATCTGATTTTGCTGCCAACGGCAACTTCATCATCAACAAAAATAACCTTTGCGGAGCCGTCAGGCATGTCTGAACAGCATACCATGCCGCTGCTTTCAACGCCGCAGAGAGTAACAGGCTTAAGGTTTGCAACTATGATAACCTTTTTGCCGATAAGGTCTTCAGGCTGATACCACTGAGCTATGCCTGAAACAACCTGTCTGCCTCCCATGCCGTCGTCAAGCTGTGAGCAGAGAAGCTTCTT
>DCGK01000057.1 GCA_002315235.1 Ruminococcus sp. UBA1780 | reverse complement strand
CGGGCTGGTGCAGAACAGACCTTGGCGGTCCTAATGCTCCAAACGATCCGTCATTTGCAATTCCGGGTGTTATCACAGGTGTATTTGTCAATGATAAAAAGTCAGGCAGACTTTTCTCTGCATCTGATTTTGCTGAACTTGAAATCTGCGAAGCAGCTGCTAAAGCAGAGACTATGAACAGCGTATACTGATTAAAGCTTTTATCTGATTCTAAACAGTAAATAACACTCCCCCCCTGTAAACAGTTATGTTTACAGGGGGGAAAGTCATTACAGAACCAAATTCATACATATATCATCCTATGCTTTGCGGGCTATTGATGAATTCTTCATCCACTTTCTGCTCAGATAATAGCTCCATGTTATGGTAAATCCAAGTCCGAACCCGAATATTCCGTTCCACCATACTATGGTGTAGCCAAGGAAATCACCGTATCTGAAAAGATAGGTAACAATAACCCTTGTTGTAATTGCACACAGTGCAACACATGTCGGAACAGCAGGATGATTGGCGCCCTGAAACAGTCCGAAAAGCGGAATATAAGACGAAAGTACAATATTTATAAGTGCAATTGTTCTGAGGTGGTCAGTACAGTAAACCATTGCTTCTTCGCTGAGTCCGAACCAGCTGCCTATAGTGTCAGCGCCGAACCACACACATACGGTAACAATAAGTGTAAGAGCAACTGAAATAAACACAGTCTGTCTTGCACCTGTTCTGACTCTGTCTGGCTTGCCGGCTCCTATATTCTGTCCGGTATAGGTAGCAAGCGTTGTCTGGAATGCATTGCACGGAAGATTCATGTACATTTCTATTCTCTGTCCGACTGTATAGGATGCAGTCATAACCTTTCCGAATCCGTTTACTGCTCTCTGAATAAGAGTGAGTCCGAGTGAAACTATTACAAGCTGAAAGGCTATCGGAAAACCTACCTGAATGGTTTTAAGTGCAAAATATTTGTTCCAGGTATATTCTCTGAGCTTAAACCTGAACACAGGATATTTCTTTGTCATGTAAATATAGGCTGCAATAAAAGATACAAGCTGAGCTATATCTGTCGCAGCAGCAGCACCGACAACTCCCCATCCGAATGCAGCAACAAACAGAAAATCAAGTCCGATATTTATTACTGAGGATATGAGAAGAAAATACAGTGTTGCGGCACTGTCTCCTACCGCCCGAAGTATCGAAGAGAAAATATTGTATCCGAACTGAAAAACAAAACCAATCGAATACACTCTGAAATACTGAACTGTGAGCTCCAGTATGCTGTCCGGAACCTTAACCAGATATGTAAACGCAGGAACAGATGTAAATACACCTGCCAGGGCAGCTATAATACCCATTCCCATAAGCATTATTATGCCTGTTGAGGCATGGGATCTGACCATCTTCTCGTCATTTGCACCGTAATGCTGTGCAACAATTACCCCGTTTCCTGATGAAAATCCCATAGCTACAGCAAGAAAGAAAAACGAAAAGCTTCCCGTTGTTCCTACAGCAGAAAGAGCGTCCTCACTTGCATAGTTTCCTACAATAATCGTATCGATTGTGTTGTAAAGCTGCTGAAGCAGCGAACCGATGAGAACCGGAAAAGCAAAAGACAGTATATGCTTCCAAGGAGTTCCCTCGGTCATAGTTTTCTTTTTCATTATGACTCCTGACTTTCACTGTATTTATCAGAATGCAGAACTGATAATTTTTCCTCCGATAAGTCTGCTGTAAAAAATCATACGCATTTTATCAAGATGTTCCGGCTTAACCATATAATAGAGATAGTACTCAGCCAGTGTAAAGGCATTTGTCGTTCTGCCCTCAATCTTGAACTGATTAAATCCCATAGGAACATATTTTTCTGCGATTGCTGCCGGAGAAATATGTGTTGCATGCTTCTTTGCATCTGCAAAATCATACTGCATGTACGGACAGTAATCTGAGTTTTCGTCCTTTGCTCCGTACTTTTCAGGATTAAACGGAACCTTCCTGCTTGTCTTCATATATGCGCATATCGCTCTCTGCATATTTCCGATATCTCTGTAATGCTGTGAACGTTTCGGACATCCCGGCTGACAGCATGCATTTACAAGAATCTCGCACTTTGACTTGTCAGGAATCTTTTCGAGCATTTCTAAATTATTGTTAAAATCATAGTCAAGAACAACTATATCATAGTTCCTTCCTACCTCTGAAACAGCATCATCGATGTTCGTAATTCTCTTGCAGGTTGAACTTGTAACCTTGTAGTCAGGATAATTGCTTCTTATATATTCCTCAAGAACAGGAGACACAACGATTACTCCGTTTTTCCCGTTGTTTGCAGTTTTCAGAACGTAGTTACAGAAATCATCACTGAGATCCTCCTCCGTCAGAGTAGGATTTGTAAAAGTAAAGCGAAGCGGTATTCCAAGCTTATCGAAGCCTTTTACTACAGTCTTTACAAGATTTTTGTCACACATTCCGCCGTTTACTATTCTTCCTCCGTTCCACAGTGACTGGGGAAATGTTCCGTATACCGAGGCTATCTCAAGTCCGTCGATAAAGTATTCAGGAAATTCCTTTGTAAGTGAAATGAATATTCTGTTAAAATTACAGTGTTCCAGAAAATCCGGCAGATGAAATTTTATACTCATGGTTTTCCTCCGAAAAATATCATTTTTTTACATATGAAATCGCTTGTGAAGCTCATTAAGAACTCTGCTTCCCTTGAAAACAAGTGTTACGGTAAGTACAACTGATGTCAGCATAAGACAAATCTGCCACAGAAGTCTGAACTCAGGTGTTATAATCCAGAGAACAAGTGCCGGTATGATTATACCGCAGCAGATTGCTGTTATAAGATATACCATCACATTTCCTGATTTGTCTGTCAGGCCGAATGCGAACATGGTCCCTACAAGCATAATCAGAAGCGACGGAAAGATAAAGGAAATGCTGAAACGCATAAAATCAAGATAATATGAAAATACAAGCAGAACAACTGACGAGGCGAAACTTATATGATAAATATAGTAATGCACGCTTGCAGACTGTTTTCTTATCATTCTCCTGACTACCATCTCAACTACAGCAACAGTAGAGGCAGTAATAATGCTCCAGTGAATTCTTCCGTGCAGGCCAATCATAAAATCAAGAAACAGACATATAATTACGGCTGTAAGTCCTGTAAACAGCTGCATCCTGTAAATCACTGACTTTTTCCGAAGCTGTCTTACCGGCGGAAAATAGCATTCCGTGCCTTCACCCGTAAGTTCGTTCTGACACAGAGGACAGTACTGAAACTGCCCGCCTATTTTTACTGAACATTTTGGACATGTTTTCATGAACGAACCACCTCCGTTGCCTGAACTTCAGCGTCATCACATTCCTTCGCAAATCCGCTCACAAAATCCCTGAGAACGTTTGTATTTCTGAGTCCTGCAGTTATACCCATAACAATCCTTCCGTTATAGGTACACAAAGACATGTAAAGCTCGCTGTGACTGCAGTACAGTGTATAACCGCTTATATACTTTTTCAGTTCATCAGGAACCCTGATAACTCCAAGATTTGATATGACTGCGGAAACTCCTCTTGCATCCTTACGTGCCGCAGACCTAACCACAGGCTGCTTGATTACAAGCGGTACAATACGCAGTGCCATTATACGCTCTATCTTCTGATAGTGATTCATGTGACGTCTGATGCTCTCAGGTTCAAGATTCTGCTTCAGCTCAGCTTCAAATTCCTTAGCCAGCTCCTCAAAGCTTTCCTTCCCGCTGAAAACGTGGCTGACGGAAACACTGTTGAAGAAATTTCTTGCAGTTTCAGTCTCATAATAGTTCCTGAGATTTACAGGAACACTTACTGTTACAGGAAGGTTTCTCTTAAGTGCCGGCATATCCCTGTATATCGCCATCATGAGCTTCGCCCCGATGTAGCTGGTAATACCGACACCGGCCTCTTTTGAAGCCGACTTTATCCTGTCAGCAGGAAGTGAAACTCTGAAAAACTGAAGCTGATCGTAAGGAAGTCTGACACCGCGTATATGGTAGGCCTTTTGGGATGAAACAGCAGGAATATCCTTTTTTTCGTAAAACTTGCTGAAGCTGTCCTGTTCAAGTTCGCTGTCAGCGGCACTGAATCCGACGGAAACATCTGAAAGTTCATCGGGATAACGCAGCTTCAGATAGTTCAGCACCAGTATATTAAGAAAATCAAGTGCCCCTGTTGCATCGGTGAGCGCATGAAAAATATCAAAATTAATTCTGTCACCGAAATAAGTCACCTTATAGTGAAGGACTCCGTGATAATTCTTGCCGTAAAGCACGGGACAAGGTCTTTCAAATTCCTCAGTGACCTCCGGAAGCACGTTTGTCGGTTCTATATAATGCCAGAACATGCCCTTTCTGATACGTACCTGAAAAATATTTCTTGCTTTTATGGTTTTTGACAGTGCTTCCGTCAAAAGTTCAGGTATAACAGGCTGCCTGAGCGAACAGCTGAATCTCAGACTGCGCGTATCACGCTGATTATGAGTAGCAAGAAAGACTTTTGCAGCGTTATCTACTCTGTACCATTTTTCATGATTCAATCAATATCCCCCTTCCCCTCAATGCCGGTATAGTACACGGCAGATTCATTCTGACGTTCTCTGTATTTTTCCGGTCAGTTATATCAGAAATCAAAAAGAATCTGCTCTTCATAAACCGTTATCTTCACAGGTTTCACCTTCATTTGCCTCTTCCATTTCAACGGTTTCCTCAGCAATTTTATCAGTGAACCTGACGCATAAAACGGCCTGCGGCCAGTTTACTGAACAGTGAGCCGTTTTGTTTTTCAGCTTTGCTTCCTCTGAAAAAATGTTCAGAAGCTCTCTCAGAACTTCCTTTGTCAGATAACCGCCTCTCCAGTGAAAAAGAAGAATTTTTCCTTTTTTAACGGCCTGTTTTGTACGGTTTCTTACCTCATCCGCTGTAGTCCATGAAATTTTATTTTCCTTATAGAAAAAATGATCATGGTCAGGACACGCAGGTGCCTTCCATATCAGCGGCTCGTGATCCCTGAAAATCTGGTCATCTGCAAGATTTACATAGTCATGTCTGAGCACACCGCTTCTGGAAAGTGTATTGTCAAAGGTCGCATCAAAATGATAATACTGATTTCCTGTTTTTATAATATTCCACGCGTGACGGTATTTTATGTTTTTATCAGGATTGTTTTCTGAGAGAACAACTATACACCAGATTCCCATGCTGTCGCACAGTACTTTTACAGCCTTTGCTATTCCCTCACAGACAGCTACTCCGTTACCAAGAGCACCGATAATCTCATGTGAATATTCTTTTTTAAGCTTGTCATATTTTACGTTCTGACAGATGAAGTCATGAATAAAAAGTTCCTTTCCCTTTTCATCAAGCTT
>DCGK01000079.1:23874-31193 GCA_002315235.1 Ruminococcus sp. UBA1780 | reverse complement strand
CAGTTCTGCAGAAAAGTCTGTCTTCACTGACAAGGGAAAAGCCGTATTTTTTATTAATCCGCTCCGCAAATTCAGACAGCTGAGCAAATCTTTCACGTCCCTTTCCTGCAGAGTAAACCGCAGTCTGGAACACCAGAACCCGTCTGTCAGAAACAAGATATCCGCGTCCCGGCACGGAAAGCAGTCCGGTCTCAGGTCTGATTCCCAGAAGCTCTGTGTACTCGGTTCTGTCACTGAGCTCAAAGGTTACAGCAGTCCTGAAATTCTGTCTGGTGCGCATTCTGATATCAGACGCCTGCTTGACTGTAACTATAAAATATATTCCGTACTTTACAGACTCTCCTGCAAGACGTGTAAACAATTCGTCTGAAAGCGGATACATCTCTCTGAAAAGACCGTATCCGTCCATCAGAATCACCTGAGCACACATATCATCATATTCTTCGGTATACTCAGCAAAATCAGCAGCATGAACCTCTGAAAAACGCTTTTTCCTCTTTTCAGTTTCACGTGAAATTTCATCAAGAAAGAGCTTGGTTTCATGTTCATCAGGCACGGATAAAAATCTGCTGCAGTGAGCAAATTCAGAAAAAACCGAAAGCATTCCGCCGGAAAAATCAGCTGCGGAAAAGTTTAATTTTTCAGGAGAATAGTTTTCTGCCAGAGAACATAAAAGCGTATTTACAAACGTTGTCTTACCACTGCCGGCCATACCTGCAGCAATAATATTTCCGGTATCGTAAAGATTAAATTCCGCAGGATACATTTTCTGATTTTCAGGGTCATCACAGACACCTGCGCAGAAAACAAGTCCACGGCTGAAATCAGTTTTTCCGAAGCTGGAAACGTCGCTGCTGTGAATTATTTTCTCAAGAGGCTCTGTCCATAGTTTACGTGCCTGACGTATACCGTTTTCACTGCAGAATCTGCATATTCTGTCAGTAAGCATTTCGGTTTCCGTAATACTTTTCGTTTTTTCATTACTCTCTGTAACATTAACAGGACGTGCGCAGAAATCAATCATTACTGCATTTTTACCTGAACCGTTCATGCAGTACTCAGCACCTGAGTAACCTGTCTGAACTTCCTCATATATTCCGGGCGCCTGGATATATGCACGTCCGGTATTTGTAATCTCAGCTGCATCCGGCTTTCCAAGAATCTCACTGCTGTCATTTCTGTCCTGTACCTTAAGGCATATCCTGAATCCCGAGTTGCTTTTTATTTCATCATCAACAACTCCTGAGGGTCTCTGGGTTGCCAGAATAAGATGTATACCAAGACTTCTGCCCACACGTGAAATACTCACAAGCTGACTTATAAACTCAGGCTGTTCCCTTCTCAGTTCAGCAAACTCATCGCATACGATAATAACATGAGGCAGAGGCTCATCAGCTTTTCCGTCACTGTAAAGTCCTGCATAAGCATCAATATGACTTACCCCGCTGTTTTTCAGAACAATCTGTCTTCTTTTTATTTCACTTGAAAGCGAAACAAGAATTCTGTCAGTATCACCTGCACTGTCCTCAAGATTAGTAAGAATACCTGCTGTATGAGGAAGTTTTTCAAATACACGTGACATTCCGCCGCCCTTGTAATCAATAAGCACAAACGCAAGTTCATCAGGACTGTACCCCAGAGCAAGGGAAAGAATAAATGTCTGTATGAGCTCTGATTTGCCGGAACCTGTTGTGCCTGCAATTAATCCGTGAGGTCCGTATCCTGTTTCGTGAATATCAAGATAAAATGGTTTTCTGTCATGCCCGACACCGAGAAGAGCGCAGATTCCGTTTCTGCTTTTTCCTTCAGAATAATTATGTGAAAGATTTTCAGGATCAGTACTGGTATACTGATACATTTCAAGAAACGAAAGCGAGGAAGGAACAGGTATTGATTTTTCATTACTTTCACTTCCCGCAAGTTTCAGTCGTGCAAGGGAAATGGCATTTTCCTGACTGATAATATCGGCGCTGTCTGTTTCAATCCTGAACTGTTCACCTGATATTTTTATCTTATCATCATCTGTAACTATACACTGAACAAATGTAATTCCGTTTTCAGTTTCCGGATGTGAATATTTTCGTATCATCTGCTCAGCCGCAGTTACTTCACCGCAAATGAAAACAATATAATGCGGATGAGTATTCACACATCTCCCAGCTGCTCTTGTTCTGAAAACTTCACTCAGTTTTTCTGTTACGAACTCTGCTGAATCATCACTGTCTGAACAGAATCTGAATATTTTTTCATCATCATATACATGGGGAAGCCATCCGGCAAAACGCAGTTCTGACTTCATTTCTTCACTCATAATAAAAGCAAGTTTAACATCTGCCGCACTGTGAAATACAGCTGTCTGAACTGAAAGTCCACGTATAAATGCAGCAATCTTCCCGGCCGTTCCGGAAACGTGAATAAGTTTTTCACTTCTGAAATCCGCTGTCAGCGGCATTTCGGATACAGTTGAATATTTCTCTGAAAGCTCTCTTATTTCATGTGAACATTCCTTTTTTATATCTATAAGACTGCTGAAATCAGACTGACCTGTGCATATTCTTAGTCTGAGAAAATCTTTATCACCCGCTCTGCGCAGCTTTGTTCCGTTTTTTCTGAACAGGGAAAACGCCTTTTCCGCTCCGGGATATCTTCCGTTCATCAGCTTACGATATCTTTCCTGTTTGTCTTCAATCTCCTGCAAGCAGTTCAGAATATATTTATTTCTGCGCTCCTCATCATTTTTTCTTCTGTTTTTTTCTGAAAGTGACCTTGCTGAAAACCAAAGTCCCGAAATTACAGCAGTGCTTCCCGCAAACAGGGTTGCCGCAATCGGTATGGAAAAGCCTCCGCCCAGAACCGCAGCTGCTGAAAGAACTGCAGAAGCAGGTACCGAAGTTTTCAGAATATCCGAAAATTCTGAATCAGTATTTCTCCCGTTATCCGGTTCGTATGGAAAAATCTCAGCTGTTTCAGGTTCAGCATCAGAAAAAACATCCTGTACCTTCTCTGAATTTTTACCCCGGTGCTTTCTTATCGTACCCTTCTCATAAATAATATCCTGCGTTTCATTAATTCCCGAAACAACTCCTGAGCTTTTCTGAACAGCGATGCAGCCTCCGAGGAACACAAGCTTCAGTCCGAATATCCAGACTGTATCAAACATCTTCAGCTGACATTCATTTTCCGCTCTGCAGCCGTTGATATATATTCCGTTTTCGCTGAAATTTTTAATTATACATCTGTCTTCCGTACAGATTATTTCCGCATGCTTTCTGCTGACAAACCTTCCCGACGCAGTTATATCACAGTCAGTGCTGCTTCCTATGGTTATACTGTCACTGAGACTGAAGCGGTCAAATCCGTCATTCAGTACCTCACGTTCAGACACAAACAACGCACCTGTAAGCACTGTGCTTTTTATTTCAAACTCCGTGCATTTTCCCGGTTCAATGATACCGTTTCCCTGCACAAGTATATTTCTGTCGTTTATTATTCTCCAGACTCCGTCTGTTTTCTCCAGTGAAACAAAGCAGTTTTTTCTTCCCGCCGCCGAAGAAATATCAGCTCTGAAGAATGTTTCCGTACCTGAAGGCAGCAGATGTTCCGTTACGCTTTCCTTTATGTTAAGATATATTGTATAATACATAATTCCTGCCTGTAAATATAGTGTAAACTCAAGATTTCACAACTACAATTATATCATAATATAAAACTGCCTTCAATTATCAGTGATATAAAAAAATAAGGCATAATTTGTTACTGTTTTCGTGAAATTTTTGATTTTGAAACATTTTTATATCAAAATGAAAAGACATCCCCGCTTTCTGCAGGAATGTCCGTAAAAATACAGTGAATGAAAAAAAATATAACCTTTATTTTAAAAAAATCTGCTCAATAATACCGAACCACTCGCGAACCCAGTAGGTCGGAAGCAGATAATACGGTGTTGCGGCACTTACAGCGTCAGTTTTTAATCCAAGCTTTGAGGCAATCAGTGAAGCACGGAACTGGTGAAATGAATCTGTAATGATTACTATTTCATTACCGGCATTCACCGAATCGAGGAGCTCCTTTGAAAACCTTATATTCTCCCCGGTATCAGTTGATCTGTCCTCCATTACTATTCTGTCTTCGGAAATTCCTTTCCTAACCAGATATTCCTTCATACACTGCGCTTCAGAAATATCTTCTCCTTCACCCTGACCGCCTGATACAACAATGCACGCCTCCGGAAATTCGTTAAGATACTCAAAAGCCGCCTCAAGTCTCCTTCCAAGCATAAGACTCGGTACAGTTCCCCTGACCTTGCATCCGAGAAGAACTGCCGTACGTGCTTCCGATGGCTTGTCAGCAGCTGCCCTTAACATAAAAACTGACATAATCGCAGCAGAAAGAAAACCGACTGCAAAAAATACAGTCAGCGCAGAAACAAATACCTTCCCCGCACCTGTCTGCCACAGTCTGCCCAGCAGCTTTGAAACCGCTCCGTTGAACATGAAAAACAGAAAAAAGAATACTGATACAGCAAGCCCGAACATGTTTCCGATATTTTTTATTCCCAGTCCCACCGGCATAATAAAAAGAACACCGGCTGCAGCACAAACTGCTGCGCCGGCAAACCTTAAAATACCGTTTTCTATATGAAACATCAGATATTAGCCTTTATAGCTTTTGCAAGCTGGTCCGGACATGATGTACCCTTGCCGTTGCAGTCAATGCCTTCAAGTCTTGCAATGGCGTCTTCTGCCTTCATGCCTTCAACAAGAGCTGCAATACCCTTGAGGTTACCGTTGCATCCGCCCATAACCTTAAGGTTTCTGATAACACCATCTTCGATATCAAATGTCATGTTTCTTGAACATACGCCTCTTGGTGTAAAGTTTACGTTCATAATTACTCCTCCTTATGTATATGAAAAGCACTGATGAAAAAAACATTTTCATCAGCTTATCTTTTCTTTATTTTCAGTGCTCAAGAGCTCTCTTGTTTGAGAGCCTTATGATCTTGTCAAAGTTGTCCTTTGATGTTGTAAAGCTTCCGATATGAGAAGGCTTTGCGTTGTAAAGGCCGTGAAAATCAGAACCGCCTGTTACAATAAGGTCATACTTTTCAGCAATCTCTCTGAGTTTCTTTTCTGACTCAGAATCAGTTGTATAATGACCAATCTCAACGCCGTCAATCTTGCCTTCCGCTGCAAGCTCTTCAAGAAGCTCAATATTATTGTACTGTGCCGGATGCGCCATAACAGATACGCCGCGGGCAGAGCGAATGAGCTCAAGAACAAACTTTACGTCCGGATACTCACGTTCAACAAGACAGCTTCCGTTTTCAAGATTAAAAAGCTCATCATTAAGTGCACCGTAAAACTCAAGTGCATAGCCATACTCGATAAGAGCTCTCATAATATGTGACTTAAAAATACTTTTGCTTCCTGTTGCATGTTTAAGAACACTTTCCTCACTTATAGGGAAACGTTCCATTACCTTTGCTATCATTTCCTTTGAGCAGGCTTTTCTTATTTCACAGCACTTAAGGCAGAGTCCTTCAAGTCTGTCAGGCTTCTTCGGAGCATAGCAAAGAATATGAACCTTCCGGTTTCTCTCCTTGTCCCATGCTGACATCTCCACGCCCTGAATTACTCTTACTCCGTATCTTTCTGCAAGAACAGCAGCCCTTGAATATGATGAAAGCGTATCATGGTCTGTAATTGACAGAACATCAATCCCTGTTTTCTTTGCCTGGGCAATAACATCTTCTATGCCAAGCGATCCGTCAGACAATGTTGTATGACAATGCAGATCTATTTTCATTTTTCTCTTAACCTCCGCAAAAACTGCAATATGATAATTTATGAAACATTCGTTCACAAATATTATCTTTAAAATTATACCATATTTTCGTTTTGAAATCAATAGTTTTTGTGCATTTTTTCATATTCCTGTTTTTGAACGCGGTTTTCTGAATTCTGTTTTACAGAAGAACAGAAAAAACGGATCTGCTGAAAAGTCCATGATACAATACAGACAGCGCAGCAAAGCTTCGTAAATACGTATCTTTGCTGCGCTGAATTTTATCCGCAGGGGCACGATTACCGTGTAATAACTGTGTTTAATTATCTGCTGATATATTCATCATATGAGCATCGGGTGCCTTCAGGAGAATTATAGAACTTTGTGAACGCTTCAAGCATATCCTGAGGATATCTCGCGTTTCCGTGAATATTTTCAACATAATAGTCTTCCCAGATATAGTTGTCATTGGTTGTGTATCCTTCAGGAGTACCGTCTCCGTCAGTATCTGAAGCACAGGCCTCCCAGAACTTTGTCGCATTGTAAACACCTACAAATCTCCAGTGCCAGCCTTCTCTGATCGTACCTGTCTTCATACCGTAAAATGAATCTGAAGATCCGTCAATTTTGAAACGCCAGATAAAACCATACTTGTGAGCATTGTCAGCCAGCCATGTAAACTCAACGTTTGCCGGAGTTTTTTCCCCTCTGTTCCACCTTCCGGCAGCAGAAATGTACTCACTGTTATCGTATGAAATATCAAAGTCAATCGCAACACCGGCACAGTGCTCTGAATACGCACCGAGAGTTCTTGCCCAGTATCCGTTCTCCTGATTTACCTGAAGGCCGCCGTTTTCTGAATCATACGAAGCCTGGTAAAACGTTCTGTAACCCATACCGGCGCCCTTGCTGTGTTCGCCGTATTCATATCCTATGTCTTCCTTCATCTGAGCAACCATGGCATCAAGATATGACTGAGGTATCTCTGCAAGTCTTCCGTATGCAAGATTTCCGGTGCTTACCGGACCTCCGGCAGTAATTACTTTATCGTCATAAGCCATCGTATCCTCAGGTGCCTGAGCATCCCTGGACATTGAAGCTATATCCCCGATGACACTGTCTTTACAGAGAACATCAAGAATTCTGTATCCGTCCTCTGCCTTTGTATATGCCGGCTGAGCAGGACTCACAAGGAATGCTGCCCATGCATTGTCTATAAATTCGTTATCTTCAGGTTCATTCTGAACCGGTGATTCTTCTTCCTGTAACTGCTCAGCCTGCTCTGTAACAGCTTCCGCAGCCGGTTCTTCTTCAGCAGGGATATTCTTTTCAGAACATGATGCGCCTGCAAACAGCATAGAAAGTGATAAAATCACTGCCGGTAATTTTTTGTTCATATCTGTACTCCTGTTAAGTAAATGCAGTTTTCAGAAAAAGTCTGATACTGCTCTGACTGTCAAAAAAATCAATATATCTAGTTTAACATATCATCAAATTAAAATCAAGGGAAACACTGATTAAGTCTGGCGTACA
>DCGK01000079.1:0-23764 GCA_002315235.1 Ruminococcus sp. UBA1780 | reverse complement strand
GAGTTTTTGTGCTGGATGACGGAAAATATGCAGGCAGAATGCGCGTCAGGTCGAAGACGTGATTTAATCAGTGTTTCCCAGAAATTATTGTAAACGCATTAAATAAATGCGTCCACTATATTTACTGCAGAAAAGGCTCCGCAGAATAAACTGCAGAGCCTTCATAAACACTTTTTTTACAGTACAGCAGTAATTACTGGTTGTTCTTGGCTTCGATATCAGCAAGAGCATCTTTTCTTGAAAGATTGATTCTGCCCTGGCTGTCGATTTCCATAACCTTAACAACAACTTCGTCGCCGATTGAAACAACGTCTTCAACCTTTTCAACTCTCTGCTTGTCAAGCTTTGAAATATGAACGAGACCATCCTTGCCAGGTGCGATTTCAACAAAAGCACCGAACTGCATGATTCTAACAACCTTACCCTTGTAGATAGCACCTACTTCAGGATCATTTGCAATTGTCTTTACAATCTGGAGAGCCTTCTGAGCCTTTGCTCCGTCAATACCTGAAATAAATACTGAACCGTCTTCTGAGATGTCAATCTTAACTTCGCATTCAGCAGAAATCTTCTGAATTACCTTACCGCCCTGTCCGATAACTTCACGGATCTTGTCTACAGGAATCTTTGTCTGAAGCATCTTAGGAGCATATTCGTTTACAGTTTCTCTTGGCTGAGGAATAGCCTTGAGCATAATTTCATCGAGAATATAGAGACGAGCCTTTCTTGTCTTTTCAAATGCTTCTCTGATAATCGGCATTGTAAGACCGTCAACCTTGATATCAACCTGAATAGCTGTGATACCGTTGTGTGTACCGCCTACCTTAAAGTCCATGTCGCCGAAGAAGTCTTCGAGTCCCTGGATATCAACCATTGTCATAAAGTCATCTGAATCAGGCTTTGTAATAAGACCGCATGAAATACCTGCAACCGGAGCCTTAATCGGAACACCTGCATCCATAAGAGCGAGTGTTGAACCACAGATTGAACCCTGTGATGTTGAACCGTTTGAAGAAAGTACTTCAGAAACAAGTCTGAAAGCATAAGGGAATTCTTCTACAGGCGGAATTACCGGAGCAAGAGCTCTTTCTGCAAGAGCACCGTGACCGATTTCACGTCTTCCCGGACCTCTGCTTGGCTTTGTTTCACCAACAGAATATGAAGGGAAGTTGTACTGGTGCATATATCTCTTTGTGTCTTCTTCATCAAGACCGTCAATCTTCTGAGCATCACTTACAGGACCGAGTGTAGCGATTGTGAGAACCTGAGTCTGTCCTCTTGTAAAGAGACCTGAACCGTGAACTCTAGGGAGAAGTCCTACTTCTGCAGCAAGAGGTCTGATTTCATCGATGCCTCTGCCGTCAACACGCTTGCCTTCATAGAGCCAGTTTCTTACAATCTTCTTCTGAAGCTTGTAGATACACTCGTCAATCATAGCAATCTGTTCAGGATACTGTTCGTCAAATTTTTCGTGGATTTCATCCTTGATTGGCTGAAGTCTTTCTTCTCTGATGTTCTTGTCATCAGTATCAAGAGCAACCTTAACTCTTTCTTCAGCAAGTTCAGCAATAGCATCAAAGAGGTCGTGATCAACTTCCATTGATTCGAATTCGAACTTCTTCTTGCCGATCTGCTTCTGGATATCACTGATGAAAGAAACCATCTTCTTTATTTCTGCATGACCGAATTCGATAGCTTCAAGCATCTTGTCATCAGGAACTTCGTTTGCGCCTGCTTCGATCATTACGATCTTTTCCATAGAACCGGCTACTGTAAGGTTGAGGTCATTCTTTGCTCTCTGTTCGAGTGTAGGGTTAAGAACAAGCTCACCGTCAACGAGACCAACGCTCACGCCTGCAACAGGTCCGTTCCACGGAATATCAGAAATTGAAATAGCAATTGATGTAGCAATCATACCAACGATTTCAGGAAGGTTATCAGGTTCAACTGCGAGAACTGTCATAACTACTGAAACATCGTTTCTCATATCCTTAGGGAAGAGTGGTCTTATAGGACGGTCAACAACTCTTGAAGTAAGGATAGCCTTTTCAGTCGGCTTGCCTTCTCTCTTTGTGAATGAGCCAGGAATCTTGCCTACTGAATAAAGTCTTTCTTCGTAGTCAACTGAAAGAGGGAAAAAGTCTACGCCCTCTCTTGGCTTAACACTTGCTGTAACGTTAGCCATAACTACTGTTTCACCGTATCTTACCCAGCATGAACCGTTGGATAATCCACATGTCTTTCCTGTTTCAACAACAAGCGGTCTGCCCGCAAATGTTGTTTCAAACTTTCTGTAATTTTCAAACATCTTTTCCGCCTCCGAAAAATATAATTTTTTTGTAAGGCAGTATATTCAGCAATAAACAGAAAAACCGAAGCCGGACTCTGCCATACCGGAAATAAAGCTGTTCGGTTCCACTGTTTAATGCTAAATGAGTACTGCCTTGCTTACAGCAAAACAGCCGGAAATCTTCCTGCTGTGCATGCATATAATGTTGAAAAGGCAGACGGATTTCTCGCGACTGCCTTTTAAATTATTACTTACGTAATCCGAGCTTGCTTACAACAGCACGGTATCTTTCAACGTCCTTCTTCTGAAGGTAGTTGAGGAGGTTACGTCTGTGACCTACCATCTTGAGAAGACCTCTTCTTGAGTGGTGGTCCTTCTTGTGAACCTTAAGGTGTTCGTTAAGATCGTTGATTCTCTTTGTGAGGATAGCGATCTGAACTTCTGGAGAACCAGTGTCCTTTTCGTGTGTTCTGTTAGCTTCGATAACAGCTGTCTTTTCGTCCTTTAATAACATTGTTTTTTCACCTCTTTGAATAATTATGAATGCCGTAACATAGAACAAGGAAGGTAAAACTCCTGAATCAGGCAATATCCATGCTCCAAGTACACGGTACATTTGTTATTATATCACATATACACTATGTTGTAAAGTGTTTTATGAAATAATTTTGCCCTTACTCTTCTTTTTCTTAATCTCCACAGGCTTTTCACGTCCGCCCATGTCCTCGAAGAGTACTTCATCACTGCTGTCTGAAAAATCTCTGATTTCAGGATTCTTTTCACCCTTCTCTTCATAGTACGGACTGATTACATATTTCTGAACTACCGGATAGCAGCAGTAGCAGATTATAAATCCTGCAAGTGTTGCCGGAGCAAACGGAAGAATGATTATAAACTGAAGATTGAGATACACGATAAGCAGAAATACAATAAGCGGAAGAATAACATTTGCGGCAAGTGCAATAATATTTTTCTTCGGTGCCAGATATGAAAGTGCCAGAGCATTTTTAATTATGCTTTTCATAGGAAGATCAGTTGAAACCATCATCAGATAAACATAATAGTTCATTATTGTAAATGTAATTCCGACACTGAGAGTGATTATATACAGTCCGTAGTAAACCACAGGTGACGCATTAAGTGTCTGGTCAGCAGCTATTGCTGAGTACATATAAAGTCCTGAAAATATTCCGGCATAGGCAATTATGTCCACTATGCCCCAGGCAAATGCTCTTACAAAGTTTTCCCTGAATGCATCCTTGAAATCAGACCATACATACGCATTTTTGTCGCTGGCCCAGTTTTTTAGAACTTTTGTTATTCCTGCTGTTGCAGGTCCGATTGTAAATACCGGCAGACACGCAAGAACATATATCAGATTAAGACCGAAAAGCTTCCAGATTCGTACCCCGAGAATTTCAAAGAAAAGCTTAAGACTCCCCTTTGGTGCGGAAGTTTTTGCAATTCCGACCCCAGCCTTGTTCCAGTTCCCCAGCCCTGAAAATCCTGCCATGCTTATTACCTCCGTGTATTACTCAGAAAGTTCATAGGCTCTCTTTGTGCAGCTGTCGCATGCATTCTTGACAACCTGTACAAGATTTCCTTCATAAAGCCTGTCAAGACCTGCAAGTGTTGTACCGCCCGGTGATGAAACCATCTTTATAAGTTCGTCGATTGTATTTCCTGAATCTGTAATCATCTTTGCTGAGCCTACAAGAGTCTTTGCAAAAAGCTTCTTTGCCGCATCTTCTGAAATACCCTGTTCTGAAGCATATTCGATAAATGCCTTTGCAAAAAGATAAATAAATGCAGGACTGCTTCCGTTTATCGCAATGATTTCCTTCATCTTGTCTGCTGAAAGAACGGCATATTCGCCGCATGCACCGAAAATACTGCATACAAGATTAAATTCTTCGTCTGATGTCGGTTCAACCCTTGAAAGTGCTGTTGCGCCTTCTCCGAGAAGAAGCGGTGTGTTAGGCATTACAAGAACAGCCCTGAGTTCAGGAAGTGTACGTGCCTTGAGATAATCACCTGAAATACCTGCAGCTATTGATACAACTACCTTGTCTGCTGTCAGAACAGGCTTGATTGTTTCAAGAACTCCTGAGAGCACCTGAGGCTTTACTGCAAGAAATACATAATCGCACTTTTCAACAAGATCACATTCTGATGTGCAGACATTTACTCCGATTGATTCAGCGCGCTTTCTGAGATCTTCACTTATATCAAATGCATACAGTGAAATATCCTTAAGTGAACTGCCTGTGATGCCCTTCATGATTGCAAAGCCCATGTTGCCGGCACCTAAAAAACCAACTTTTTTCATATTAAATCTTCCTTTCTTCTATTCAGGAGCCAGATTACCCGTCCGCCCCTCTGAAACTACCATATTAAATTATACACAAATATTTATCATTTTTCAAGTAAAATTTGCACAAACAAATAAAAATACACCGAGCAGTGTACTCAGTGTATTTTTATTTGTTGCATTATTTTAATTTTGAAAGAAAATGTCGTATCCGGTCTGCATGAATTCCCGCAGGAGGCTGCCTGATGAGTAATTCTGCAGAATTGCTTTAAGAAAGCACTGATTAAATCACATCTGACGAAAATTCTGACTGCGCATCATGTACGCCGGACTTAACCAGCGCTTCCTTAAAAAATTCAGGTATATTTTTTCAAGGTCCGAGTTTAATTTCACCCGGACGGGTTAAATACTGTTTAAAATGAGCAAGCCCTGCAAGACTCGGCCCGTCACCGTCACCAAGAAGGTCTGCCGCCGCTATCTGTTTTTCCGTGAACTTAATATCACCGATAAGATAAAGGCTAAGCATAGAAAGATCAGTAATATCAACTGTTTTGCTGTCGTCGAAATCTCCGTAAATGATTTCTGAGCTTTCTGAGGGTGTCTTTGAAGGTGATGGCTTGACTGCCGGCTTTGAGCCGTCGTCTATGTCACCGTATATAACGCCTCGTCCGTTTGTACCGAAGAACACTCTTCCGTACTTTCTGAGGTCGCCTGTAATTGCATAGTTAATTGAAGCGTACTGATGATCATCATCATTTATTCTGATAAAGCTCTCTGCCTTATCATCTGAACGGTATACACCGTAAACATTGTCATCGGTTTCACCGCACATGTATATTGCAAGGTAATCTCCGTCATTCTTCGCCTTGCCGAATCCGATTACGTCACATCTCTTTACGGACTTTACTGTATTAACAGTCTTTCCGCCGTCAGTTGTATACTGAAGTCCTGTGGTTGAACCCGGAATCCAGACATGTCCTTCAGCTCCCGGAACAGCCTTTATCTTTGACGAAGCTTCAGGAAGATCCTTCAGAACTGCCTCGAACGTACGTCCGCTGTCAACGCTCTTATAGAATGTATTTTCAGCATACGCATAGAAAACTTCAGGATTAACTCTGTCTGAGCAGATATTTGCTCCGGCAGGAAGTGTGTCAACCTGAACCCATGCACTGTTGTAATAGCAGATTACTCCCTGACTTGTTGCTGTAGACCAGACAAATGAAGAACCGTCAGCTGCCATTGCAACCTTACCACCTGAAACTATGTCGTCAGGATCATTGTTCTTTGCAGGGAATGTATAGCTAACATTTGGCTGTGCTTCAGACCATGTCTTACCGCCGTCCTTTGAAACAGCAACACTCTTCTTGATCATTTCGTACTGTTCCTTGTCGGCATTTCCGACTCTGACCATTATTTCAGGATTAAGCTCGGCATAGTCAAGACCTGTTGTACTTGTAAATGTAGGACCGGTCATCATTACTTCAGGTCCCTTTGTTACATCCTCGTGAACAAATCCGCAGATATCACCTACACCACTGATTACTTCAACACCGTCAACCGGAGGGCAGATAATATCAAGTACTGCAGTTTCCTCAATGCCTATTCCCATTACTTCGATATTTACAGGTTCTTCCTTATCCCAGTCAGTAAGGTTATGGGTACCGTATACAGTAGCACCTGTTCCGTACATCATTTCGTCTGAGTCAAAAGGATTAATCTCGATGTCACCCATCATCCAGCCAAGCTTAGGAACCGGATTCATGATATCCTCACCCTTGAAGCTTCCGGCCTTGTCCGCATTCATATCCCTGCCCCATGAAAGCCACGGGGCCTTTGAAATATCCATGTTGTATTTAAGTACTCTTGAAGGATAGGTATCTCCCATCTCCCAGATGCAGTCCCATGTTTCACCGCCGTCTCTGCTTCTCCAGATGAAATTGTCCGGCCACCATGACTGAAGCGAGGTAACTATCAGTGTATCCTGATTCTGCGCGTCAAGTGAAATTCCTGCAAATCCGTAATAGTTTTCATACTTCGGAGAACCGTCCCAGTCAGTTCCTGATGGAGGTGTAATATCCTTCCACTCACCGGATTTTATATTATATCTGTAAACAGCACCGTCCTGTGCCTGATACGGACCGCCCCTGTCGCAGTATGTCACGTACATATCTCCTGCATCGCTTATTACAGCATGATGAGGAATACCGATATCAAGTGCATCCTTGTTGTGCTTTGTAAATGTTTTTGCGGTAGGCTGTCCCTTTACAGGTTCCCATGTCTTTCCTGCGTCATGACTTACGTAAAGCGGATTATCATTGTCAGCAACACCTACATAAATGTCCTTTGTAGGCTTTCCTTTTTCCGATCTTGCTGAATCAAATACAACAAAGCAGAGTCCGAGGTTGTCTGATGAATATTCAAACTCAGGATCCTCGACGTAGTTACCCGGATTTATAAAGCTTTCAACTTTTTCCCAGGTTTCACCGAAATCCTCACTTCTCCACAGACCGTTTCCGCTTCTTGCACAGAAATAAAGAATATTGTTGCTGTTTGGATCAATCATCAGTCTTTCGCCGACCGATCTTCCAGGCATGTTTCCGCCGAATTTGAAAGGAAGCTCGCTTCTGGTCCATGTTTTACCGTAGTCATCTGACCTGCAGATGTATCCGTTCATATTTGTCCAGCTGTTTGTGTATGTACCGGCTGCGATATAAACTCTGTTTGTATCAACAGGATCTGTTGCCAGACTTTCGATACCAAGAAGATTCCACTCATCCGGAGCTACCCAGTCAGTAATCGGCTCCCATTCGAGTGTTTCCTTGTTTCTGATATACGCGCCGCCCATATCAGTTCTGAGATAAACAAGGCCTTCCTCTGTCGGATTGTATATAATACCCGGTACAAATCCGCCGCCGCCTTCAATCTTAACATTGTCAAAAACATATTTCTGCGTAACTGCTGCATCAGTAACTATCTGACTTCCGCTGAATGCTGTCCCTGTTATCACTGAACCGAGCAGTGCTGCAGAAAGCGCAAAAGATGCAATACACTTTGATGTGCGCGACATCATCTATCATCCTCTCACAATATACAAGTTCTGAAGAATTCTGAAATCTTCAGTAAACGTTTTCAATCCTCTGTTCAGTATTATATCATACAATGTAAACGTTGTCAATAGTAAATTTAAGAATATTTATGCGGATTTAACTTAAATATTTTTGTTATTTAATAAAGACATCCCGTGAATTTAAAGTACACGGGATGTCTTATGTTTCATTTTCGCAAATGCATGGCAATATAACAACACAGAGGGATACACTCTCCTGCTGAACGAAAGGGGCTGTTAAGGAAAACTAATCCGGAAGAGCATACTTCTCAACATACTGGAATCTCATCTCCTGAAATTCCTTGTCATTTTCCTTCAGATTAGTAATATACTCATGAGTGTCAAATTTTTCATCCTTAAGCTGAATAAGGCAGACTGCAATGTTGGAGCAGTGATCCGAAACACGTTCAAGATTGGTAAGAAGATCTGAAAAAACAAAACCAAGTTCCGTTGTGCATTTTTCCTGCTGCAGACGACGGACATGTCTGTTCTTAAGCTCCATTCTGAGACCGTTAATAACTTCTTCAAGAGGTTCGACTTTTCTTGCAAGCTCAGCATCATTGCTGATAAATGCTGTAACTGACATCTCAAGTATATCATATACTGCTGTCTCAAGAATTTCGGTTTCAATCTGGGCTGCATGTGAAAATCTTAATTTCTTTTCATGCATTTCCCTTGATATCTTTGCAAGATTAGCTGCATGGTCAGATATTCTCTCAAAGTCTCCGATACAGTGAAGCAGCTTTGAAACAGACGCAGCATCCTCATTTGTGAGTGAACATCCTGACAGCTTTATAAGATATGTTCCGAGCTTGTCCTCATAATCGTCAATAAGATCCTCCTCGGAAAGAACACGGTCGACAGCTTTTTCATCGAATGAAGTCATCATTTCAACTGATGTTCTGAATGACTCCAGTGTCAGCTGTGCCATTTTCTCCGTAAGAGTACGGCACTCAGTAATGGCAAATGAAGGTGTATTAAGCAGTCTTTCGTCTATGAATGCAACCTTCTCCTCATCCGGCTTCTCATCCTCACCCCTGATAGTCATAACAGCCAGTTTTTCAAGTTTTGATGAAAACGGAATAAGAATAATGGAAGTAAACATATTGAAAATTGTATGTACAAGCGCTATGTCGAGCATATTTGTCATCTCAGCATAAAGATTAAAACGGAAAACTGAATTAAAAACAAAAAGCAGAACTGAAGCAGCAACTGTACCAATCAGATTAAAGTACAAATGAACCGCAGATACACGGCGGGCATTTCTTGATGTTCCTGAACTTGATACAACAGCAGGAATACATGTACCGATATTTATTCCCATTATAAACGGAATTGCTGAACCAAGACTGAGACATCCGGAAGATACTGCAAACGCCTGAAGAACAGCCACTGAAGTTGATGAGCTCTGAATGACAGCGGTAAAAGCAGCGCCTGCAAGAAGGCAGATTACAGGATTTTCAATAACTGCAGTGTAATTTTCAGCATGACACGAAGCAAAAGCGCTCTTCAGAAACTCCATACCTAAAAAAAGAACAGAGAAAGAAAAAAGAATAGTTCCGGCATCTTTAACCCTGTCTTTTGAAAAAAAAGTTTTCATAAATACTCCGGAAGCCGCTGCAATGCAAAGCAGCGGAAAACTGAAATCAGTTCCGGAAAGAGCAGTTATCCACGAGGTAAAAGCCGTACCGATATTTGAACCCATAAGCAGACCAATGGTCTGACTCAGTTCAATAATACCTGAATTAACAAGACCGACAAGCACTTCCGTAAGTGCAGATGATGACTGTATAGCAACGGTTATTCCCGTACCGAGAGCCAGGCATTTTACAGGATTGAAAGACGCTTTATTGAGAATTCTCTCAATACGTCCTCCCTCAAGCTTCTCAAGATGAGCTGATATTTCATTCATCCCGTACAGTGTGAAAGCCAGAGCGCATAGTATATAGAACAACAACAGTATGTCCATTAGTGAACTCCTTATATAAATAATTTTACTATAATTATATCATATTTCTTTTTAAATTCAATAGTCATCATGCCTAATTTTTGATAAAAAAATCCCGGACATAAAACTGTCCGGGATCTTTATAAAAAAGCTATTTAATTATATATTAAACGAGCTTGATGATAGCCATTTCTGCAGCATCTCCACGACGTGGTCCGATCTTGATGATCTGTGTGTAACCACCGTTTCTTTCTGCATACTGAGGTGCGATCTCTTCGAATACCTTCTTAACTACGTCTTCCTTTGTAACGTAAGCTAATACCTGACGTCTTGAGTGCAGGTCGTTCTTCTTACCGAGAGTTATCATCTTTTCAGCAACAGCACGAACTTCCTTTGCTCTAGTTACTGTTGTTTCGATCTGGCCGTTTTCAAGCAGATATGTTACCATAGCTCTGAGCATAGCCTTTCTATGATCAGAAGTTCTACCCAGCTTTCTTGTACCTGGCATTGAAATTCACTCCTTTTCTATAGTGACGCTGACAGCGAGTCAGCATGAAAATGTTATATAATTATTCTTCTTCAGAAGAAAGGTCAAATCCAAGTGACTGTAATTTTTCCTTAACTTCATCGAAGGATTTCTTACCGAGATTACGAACCTTCATCATTTCCTCTTCGGACTTGTTGATGAGGTCATCAACGGTGTTAATACCCGCACGTTTTAAACAATTAAACGAACGTACCGACAAGTCAAGTTCCTCAATGGTCATCTCAAGGATCTTTTCTTTACCCTTTTCGTCTTTTTCGACTAATACTTCAGTTACGCATCCGTCTTCTGAGAGATCGATGAATAACTTAAGATGCTCGTTGAGGAGATTGGCTGCCTGAGATATAGCCTCCTTGGCGGAAATTGTACCGTCTGTCCAAACCTCTAATGTAAGCTTGTCAAAGTCAGTTACCTGACCGAGTCGAGTATCTTCCACATGATAGTTTACCTTTAAAACAGGAGTATATATACTATCAACAGCAATTACGTCGATAGGCATATTTATAATCTGCTTATTACGTTCAGCTGAAACATAGCCTCTGCCTCTGTCCAGAGTAATTTCCATATATAATTTAGCGTCTTTGCTAAGTGTAGCAATGTGCATGCCAGGATCAAGAATATCAACGTCTGAATCTGTCTTGATGTCGCCTGCAGTTACTTCACATTCGCCTTCAGCTTCAATAAAAATGGTCTTAGGACCGTCGCTGTGCAGCTTGGCTGTTAAACCTTTAATGCTAAGGATTATCTCAGTAACATCTTCTTTAACACCCGGAATTGTTGAGAGTTCGTGATGAACACCGTCAATCTTTACTGATGTAACAGCAACACCCGGAAGTGAGGAGAGTAATACTCGTCTTAAACTGTTACCAAGTGTAATACCGTATCCTCTTTCGAGAGGAGACAGTACAAACTTACCGTACTTGCCGTCACTTTTGAGATCAACTGTTTCAATTTCCGGTTTTTCTATTCTTTCAAGCATAAAAACCCTCCTATTTCGCAATCACATTAATAGTAATTAGTCGTTTGACTGTCATTATTTTAAGAAACTCCAAGAGATTACTTAGAATAAAGTTCGACAATCAAATGCTCTTCTACTTCATAGTCAAGGTCTTCCTTTGCAGGCATACGAACAACCTTAGCTGAGAAATCCTCTTTGTTTGCTTCGAGCCAGAGAGGAACTACTCTGCCGTTTGTAAGTTCAACGATTTCCTTGAACTTTGTGCTCTTTCTGCTGTTTTCTCTGAGTGAGATAACATCGCCCGGCTTGATTCTATATGAAGGAATATCAATTCTCTTACCGTTTACGCTGAAGTGACCGTGTGTAACAAGCTGTCTTGACTCACGTCTTGTTGTAGCGAGACCCATTCTGAATACAACGTTATCAAGTCTTGATTCAAGAATTGTGATAAGGTTTGTACCAGCCTGACCCTGCTGCTTTTCAGCAATTTCAAAGTAGTGGTAGAACTGCTTTTCGAGAACGCCGTAGATAAACTTGAGCTTCTGCTTTTCCTTAAGCTGCATTCCGTATTCGGAAAGCTTCTTTCTGTTACCCTGATCAGCCTTACGCTTTGTGTCCTTTGAAACACCCATAACCATTGGGCTGATACCTAAATACTTACATTTCTTAAGAAGTGGTTCTTTATTAATAGCCATTGCTATTACCTCCGTTTTTTAAAAAATATCGAATTTGATTTGTGTATTCGACGCCAAGCAAACTATAGCTCAGTTATAATGTATGTTACTATACACGTCTTCTCTTTGGAGGACGACATCCGTTATGTGGGATTGGTGTAACATCCTTAATCATCTTAACTTCAAGACCAACTGTCTGAAGAGCTCTGATAGCAGCTTCACGACCTGATCCTGGTCCCTTAACGTATACTTCAACTGACTTGAGACCATGTTCCATAGCAGCCTTAGCAGCTACTTCTGCAGCGTTCTGTGCAGCGAATGGAGTTGACTTTCTTGAGCCTCTGAAGCCTAAACCGCCTGAGCTAGCCCATGAAATTGCGTTACCCTGTGTGTCAGTGATTGTAACGATTGTGTTATTGAATGTGGACTGGATATGAACAGCGCCGTTTTCAATGTTCTTACGTTCTCTACGTCTCTTAACAGTAACTTTTTTCTTCTGCTGTGCCATTGTTCATTTCCCTCCTTACTTCTTCTTGTTAGCGATTGTCTTTACAGGGCCCTTACGAGTTCTAGCGTTTGTCTTTGTACGCTGTCCTCTAACAGGGAGACCCTTACGATGACGAATACCGCGATAGCAGTTGATTTCAACAAGTCTCTTGATGTTAAGAGCAATTTCTCTTCTGAGGTCACCTTCAACATTGATGTTCTTGTCGATGTATTCACGAAGCTTGTTTTCATCTTCGTCTGTAAGATCCTTTACTCTTGTATCAGGATTTACGCCTGTTTCAGCTAAGATCTTCTTTGCAGTTGTGTTGCCGATACCGAAAATGTAAGTAAGAGCGATTTCTACTCTCTTGTTCTTCGGTAAGTCAATACCAGCTATTCTTGCCATTAACTAATTGCACCTCCGTTAGCGACTAAATATTAGCCCTGTCTCTGTTTATGCTTTGGGTTTTCGCAAATAACCATTATTTTGCCCTTGCGCTTGATAATCTTGCACTTTTCGCACATAGGCTTTACTGAAGGTCTAACTTTCATTGAAAATACCTCCTATTTGAATGTTAGATAAAGGTTTCAATACCTGATTACTTACATCTCCAGGTAATTCTGCCTCTTGTCAGGTCATAAGGTGACATCTCAACAGTAACCTTATCACCAGGTACTATACGAATATAATTCATTCTTAACTTGCCTGAAATACCGGCCAGAATTTTGTGACCGTTTGCCAGTTCAACATTAAACATTGTATTAGGTAATGCATCTGTTACAGTACCTTCTACTTCAATTACGTCGTCCTTTGCCATTTTCCAAACCTCACTTTCATTCTGAGAAATCAGAATTTCTCAGTATCATTTTAAGCTTTTTGTCAGTAATTTCATTAAGATCAATCACGCTGTTCGTAACAGATAAATGTTTTACGTTCTTCTTCTTCGGAGAAGAAAGTTTCCTTGTCTTTCCGTCTGAAATAAGTACATATCTGCTGTCAATAATCTTTGTAACAGCAAACAATCCTTTATCATCACGTCCTGCTTTTGCTCTAACGACTGTACCTTCAACTATATTCACAATATCCTCCGTCACGGCAGTGTTAAAATAACCGCACCTTCTGAAGTAACTGCAACTGTATGCTCAAAATGAGCTGAAAGAGATCCGCTGGTTGTAACAACAGTCCATCCGTTACCCAGAACCTTGCATCCTTCACCCTTGACGTTAATCATCGGTTCGATTGCAATTGTCATACCGGATACGAGCCTTGAACCGTGTCCCGGAACTCCGTAGTTTGGAACCTCAGGATCTTCATGAAGCTGTCTTCCTACTCCGTGACCGCAGTATTTTTTAACAACTCCGTATCCTCTGGATTCGCAGTATTCCTGAACTGTATGAGATACATCTCCGAGTCTCACACCGGCTTTAACAATATCAATTGCTGCATAAAGGCTTGCCTGTGTAACATCAAGAAGCTTCTGAGCTTCTTCAGAAATATTCCCTACAGGAAATGTCATGCATGTATCACTGTGAAATCCGTCCTTAAAAGCACCAACGTCAACACTGACAATGTCTCCTTCTTTAAGGATACGCTTTGAAGTTGGAATTCCGTGGATAATCTCCTCGTTTACTGATACACAGCAGCTTGCAGGAAAACCTCCGTAGTTAAGGAAAGAAGGTTTTGCTCCGTGCTTTACTATATAATCATGAACAAGATTATTCACCTGCATGGTTGTCATTCCAGGTTTTATTTTTTCGCCAACAAGCTTCAACGCACCGCCGGCAATTTTACCGGAAGCACGCATTTTAGCTAAATCAGCAGTGGATTTTACACTTATCATAAACTTAAGCTCCAACCGCCTTAAGAGTAAGTTTAGAAGTTTCTGAAACTTCATCCTGTCCTACAACAGTTTCAAGTTTACCCTGCTTGCTGTAGTAATCCTTAAGAGGAGCTGTCTGCTTGTGATATACATCGAGTCTCTCAATAACAGTTTCCGGCTGGTCATCCTTACGAATGATTGTTTCGCCGCCGCACTTGTCACACTTGCCTTCAACCTTTGATGGTTTGAAGTCTACGTGGTAAGTAGCACCGCATCCGCTGCAAACTCTTCTGCCTGAAACTCTCTGCTTAATTGTTTCATCAGGAACAAAAATTTCAACAACCTTATCAATGGTTACGCCCATTGCATCAAGTGCTTCTGCCTGTGGAACTGTTCTCGGGAAACCATCAAGAATGAAGCCGCCCTTGCAGTCATCACATGCAATTCTGTCCTTCAGAATACCGATTACGATATCATCAGAAACAAGTGCGCCGCTGTCCATGGCAGCCTTAGCCTTGAGGCCGTATTCTGTGCCGTTCTTAACAGCTTCACGAAGAATGTTTCCTGTTGAAATCTGTGGTATGTTAAGTGCTTCTGAAATTACTTCAGCCTGAGTACCCTTGCCGGCACCAGGAGCACCGAGTAATATTAAGTTCATAGTATTATCCCCCTGTATTATTCAAGAAATCCTTTATGATGACGCATCATAATCTGTGATTCAAGTGTACGTACTGTTTCAAGCGCAACGCTTACTACGATAAGAATTGAAGTACCACCAAGAGCGAGGTTTCCGAGATCCGGGAACACAGCGCCGAAAATTGACGGTATAACAGCGATTATACCAAGGAAAACTGCACCTACGAGAGTAATCTTTGAAAGAACTCTCTGAATGTAGTCAGATGTTGGTTTACCAGGTCTGATACCAGGAATACCGCCGTTGCTCTGACGAAGATTGTTTGCGATTTCAACCGGATTGTACTGCATTGAAACATAGAAGTAGTTAAATCCGATGATTAAGAAAAATAACACTATTGCGTATACAGGGCTTCTGTAAGAGAATACTCTGGTGAATCCTGCATAGAATTTATCCCACCATGAAGTACCGGTAGTATTCGGCGGGAAGAAAAGTGCGATTGTCATTGGAAGTGAAACAAAAGCGTTTGCAAAGATAATTGGCATTACACCACTCATACAAACCTTTACAGGAATGTGTGTGCTCTGTCCGCCGTACTGCTTTCTTCCTACAACTCTCTTTGCGTACTGAATCGGAATTCTTCTTTCTGATTCATTCATGAATACGATAAATCCAACGATGAATACGAAGAATATCAGTACAAACAGGTCTACAAACACATAAGGATTCGGCTTATTCTTTGCAGCCTCAATGAGACTCATAATGCCTGAAGGACCATTTGCGATGATACCTGTAAAGATAAGAATTGAAACACCGTTTCCTATACCCTTTTCATTTACACGGTTACCAAGCCATACAACAGCCATAGCACCTGTGATGAAAACTGCAATAATTACAATCATTGCAAAGATGCCATCGAACCCGCTTCTGTAAGTAAGTGCGCCGGCATTTTTCATTGTAAGGTAATAAGCGAAAGCCATAAAAACAGCTAACACAAGGGAAACAACTGATGAAATCTTATCGATTTTCTTACGTCCTTCCTCACCCTCTTTGGAAAGTCTTTCAAGAGGAGGAAGAGCATAAGTTAATAACTGAACAATAATTGATGCGTTGATGAACGGCTGAATTGAAAGTGCAAATACAGTCGCTTTACCCATAGCTCCACCTGAGAACATATTAAGGTAACCCAGCGCATTGTTATCTGAGTTCTGATTCATCCATTCTGCAAGCTTCTGAACATCAAGAAACGGAGCAGGGACAAGAATCGAACCGATTCTGAAGATGACGATGATTAGTAATGTGTATAAAAGCTTCTTTCGGGTTTCTTCAACCTTCCAGGCATTTCTTATCGTTTCGAGCACATTACATCACCTCAGTCTTCCCACCGGCTTTCTCAATTTTCTCTACTGCAGACTGAGAGAACTTAGCAGCCTTTACTGTAACCTTTACTGTAATGTCGCCGTTACCTAAAACCTTAACGCCGTCATACTCTTTCTTAACTAAACCAGCTGCTTTTAATTCTGTAACACCTACTACGTCGCCATCGTTGAATCTGTTAAGATCAGATACATTGATGATAGCATACTTAGTAGCAAATATATTGTTGAAGCCTCTCTTTGGAATACGTCTCATTAAAGGCATCTGTCCGCCTTCAAATCCGATACGTACGCCGCCGCCTGAACGAGCCTTCTGGCCCTTGTGGCCCTTACCAGCAGTCTTACCGTTACCAGAACCGTTACCTCTACCGATACGCTTGCTTGCCTTTGCAGGCTGTGCTGGAGATAATTCATGTAACTTCATAGTTTGTGCACCTCCTTGTATTATACTTCTTTAACCTCAACGAGGTGTGAAATTGTCTTGATCTTACCCATTGTCTGGCTGTTATCCGGCTGAGTTGTAACATCGCCGATCTTCTTGAGGCCGAGTGAATGAGCTGTTTCAATCTGATTCTTCTTACAACTAATGAGACTCTTAACGAGCTTAATCTGCTTTGCCATTGAACTCACTCCTTAACCTAAAATTTCTTTTACTGTCTTGCCTCTCTTTTCAGCAACTTCCTTAGCGGATGTGCATTCGCTTAATCCCTGGATTGTAGCTCTAACTACGTTGCATGGATTGTTTGAACGAAGAGACTTAGTTCTGATATCCTTGATACCAGCCATTTCAACAACGGCACGAACAGGACCACCAGCGATAACACCAGTACCAGGAGCAGCTGGCTTCATGAGTACGCTGCCAGCGCCAAACTTACCGATGATTTCGTGAGGAATTGTTGTACCTCTAAGTGAAATCTTAACGAGGTTCTTCTTGGCATCTTCAATACCCTTACGGATAGCATCAGGAACTTCACCTGACTTACCAAGACCAAAACCTACTGTACCGTTACCGTCACCTACAACTACAAGTGCAGAAAACTTCATTATACGGCCGCCCTTAACAGTCTTTGATACTCTGTTAATTGAAACAACCTTTTCTGAAAGCTCCAGTTTTGAAGCATCTATTTTAGCCAAAGCGCTTTACCTCCTTATTAGAACTGTAATCCGTTTTCGCGAGCAGATTCAGCAAGCTCTTTGATACGACCGTGATAAACGTTACCGCCTCTGTCAAATACAACAGTTGTGATACCCTTATCAGCTGCGCTCTTAGCTATCATCTGACCTACCTTGCGAGCACCGTCCTTATTTCCGCCGTTTCCGTCAAAGTCCTTTGAAAGACTTGAAGCAGAAGCGAGTGTAACACCGTTTACGTCATCAATAATCTGAGCGTAAATGTGCTTTGTGGAGCGAAATACATTAAGACGTGGACGCTCCGGTGTGCCGGAAATCTTTTCACGAACTCTGCGGTGTCTAGCTTCTCTAGCCTGTTTCTTATCAGCCTTTTTAACCATTGCGATTCACTCCTTTTATTACTTTTTACCCTTACCGGCTTTACCCTCTTTACGGATAATTCTTTCGCCTTCATATCTGATACCCTTGCCCTTGTATGGCTCCGGTGGACGCTTTTCGCGTACTTCAGCTGCGAACTGACCAACTGCCTGCTTATCGATACCATTGATTACAATCTTGTTTGCAGAAGGAACATCAATAGTTATGCCGTCCTTTTCAGGAACGATAACCTGGTGTGAGTAACCGAGGTTCATTACGAGTTCCTTACCCTGCTTAGCAGCACGGTAACCAACACCTTCGATTTCAAGAGTCTTAGAGAATCCGTTTGTAACGCCTTCGATCATGTTAGCGATAAGTGTTCTTGTAAGACCGTGAAGTGATTTGTGATTCTTGCTTTCTGATGGACGAGTTACTGTGATAACACCATCATTTAATTCAATGCCCAGCTCTTTAGAAAACTGCTTAGAGATTTCGCCCTTAGAGCCCTTTACAGTGACAAAGTTGTTTTCGATTTTAACATCTACGCCGGCTGGGACACTAACTGGCATTCTACCTATTCTTGACATTATGTGTCCTCCTTACCATACAAATGCGAGAACTTCGCCGCCTACGTTAAGTTCACGAGCCTTCTTGTCAGTCATAATACCCTTTGAAGTAGATACAACTGCAATTCCGAGGCCCTTTCTTACCTTAGGCATATCCTCACATGATGAATATATACGCAAACCTGGTTTTGAAACCCTACGTAAGCCAGTAATAACAGGTGACTTGCTAGCACCATACTTAAGAGTAATTCTTATGATACCCTGCTTACCATCTTCAATAACCTGAAAGCTCTTGATATAACCTTCATCTAAAAGAATCTGTGTTATAGCCTTCTTAACGTTTGAAGCGGGAACATCAACCGTAGCGTGCTTAGCTGAATTCGCATTACGAATTCTTGTTAATAAATCTGCTATAGTATCAGTAATCTGCATGCTAATTTACCTCCTTTGTTATATTACCAGCTAGCCTTCTTAACCCCTGGTATCTGACCATCATGAGCTAACTCTCTGAAGCAGATACGGCAGATGCCGAACTTTCTGAGGTAAGCATGTGGTCTGCCACAGATCTTACATCTGTTGTAAGCACGTGTGGAGAACTTAGGAGTTTTCTGCTGCTTTAAAACCATTGCCTTCTTAGCCATTTAAAAAACCTCCTGCATTACTTAGCAAACGGAGCGCCCATAAGTGTGAGGAGCTCTTTTGCTTCTTCATCAGTGTTAGCTGTTGTGATAAAGTTGATGTCCATACCTCTAACCTTATCAATCTTGTCATATTCGATTTCAGGGAAAATTAACTGTTCCTTGATACCTGTTGAATAATTGCCTCTTCCGTCGAAAGAGTTAGGGTTGATACCTCTGAAGTCACGAACTCGAGGTAATGATACATTAAAGAACTTGTCGATGAATTCGTACATGTTTTCATTTCTTAATGTAACCTTAACACCGATAGGCATTCCTTCACGAAGCTTGAAGTTAGCAACTGACTTCTTAGCGCGGCAGATTACAGGCTTCTGACCTGTGATAGCTGCGAGGTCTGTCATGATAGCGTCGATAACCTTAGCGTTTTCCTTAGCTTCACCAGCACCAACGTTGATTACGATCTTGTCGAGCTTTGGAATCTGCATAACGCTCTTGTAGCCAAACTTCTTCATCATAGCAGGAGCTACAGTGCTATTATAGTAATCCTTCATTCTAGCCATGTTGTTTCTCCTTTACTTAAAATGATGCATTGCATTTCTTGCAAACGCGTAACTTCTTATCATTTTCAAAAGTATGTCCTACTCTTGTTGGCTTGCCGCACTTAGGGCAAACGAGCTGAACCTTGCAAGCGTAAATAGGAGCTTCTGCCTTAACTATTCCGCCAACCTGGCCCATTCTTGTAGGCTTAACATGCTTAGTAACGAAGTTGATACCTTCAACGATTACTTTGCCTTCCTTAGGGCTTACTTCGAGAACCTTACCAGTCTTTCTCTTGTTTTCGCCTTCGAACTTATCGTTATACTTACCTGTAAGAAGTACGACTGTGTCACCTTTTTTTACGTGAACTTTACTCATCATGACACCTCCATTATAATACTTCTGGTGCAAGGCTTAAAATCTTTGTGTATTCCTTGTCACGAAGTTCTCTTGCTACTGGTCCGAATATACGTGTTCCCTTTGGATTCTTGTCTTCCTTAATAATAACAGCAGCGTTCTCATCGAAGCGGATGTATGTTCCATCCTCTCTTCTTAAGCCCTTTGCTGAACGAACGATAACTGCTTTAACAACGTCACCCTTCTTAACAACGCCACCGGGTGTTGCCTTCTTAACAGAAGCAACTACTACATCGCCGATATTTGCATATCTTCTGCGTGTACCGCCTAAAACTCTGATGCACATGAGTTCCTTAGCTCCAGTGTTGTCTGCTACCTTCAGGTAAGTCTGCATCTGTATCACAGTCGTTCTCCTCCTTTCAGAATTAAAGCTGATTTACAGCATGAATATTAGTGATTGATGGTTTGCTAATTACTTAGCCTTTTCGATTATGTTTGTAACTCTCCATCTCTTATCCTTTGAGAGTGGACGTGTTTCCATAATTTCTACTCTGTCGCCGATTCTGCACTCATTCTTTTCATCGTGAGCCTTCATCTTAACAGTTCTCTTGATGATTTTCTTGTAAAGTGGATGTTTAACATTGTCAACGATAGCAACAACAACTGTCTTATCCATCTTGTCGCTAACTACTTTACCGACTCTTGTTTTTCTGAGACTTCTTTCAGACATCGCTAAATCCTCCCTTTCTTACTGCTGTACTGAGTTGATTTCCTGTTCACGGAGAACAGTCTTAATACGAGCAATATCCTTCTTTACAGCCTTTAAACGAGCTGTATTTTCGAGCTGATTTACAGCTAACTGAAAGCGGAGATTAAAGAGCTCCTGCTTAAGATCTTCAAGCTTGTTATTCATCTCATCAACAGACATTTCTTTGATATCAGTTGCCTTCATTACTGCTCGCCTCCCTCTGTTTCTTTTGTTACGAACTTGCACTTGATTGGGAGCTTGTGCATAGCAAGACGCATAGCTTCTCTAGCCTGTTCTTCTGATACACCAGCGATTTCAAACATTACTCTGCCTGGCTTAACTACAGCTACCCAGTATTCAGGTGCACCCTTACCAGAACCCATTCGAGTTCCAAGTGGCTTCTTTGTAACCGGCTTGTCCGGGAATACCTTGATCCAAACCTTACCGTTACGCTTGATATAACGTGTCATAGCGATACGGGCAGCTTCGATCTGATTTGAAGTAATCCAAGCAGGCTGAAGAGCCTGTAAACCGAATTCACCATTTGATACTTTATTTCCGCGAAGTGCCTTACCTGTCATACGACCTCTGTGGACACGACGATATTTAACTCTCTTTGGAAGTAGCATTACTGGTTACCTCCTTCATCTTTTCTATTTCTTGGCTTACGGAATGACTTGTTGTCATCACGTCTCTTTCTTGCAGGTGCCTTGTCCTCGTTCTTGTCAGGTGATTCACCCTTGAGGATTTCGCCCTTGTAGATCCATACCTTAACGCCTAAACGTCCGTATGTTGTGTGAGCTTCTGCTGTACCGTAGTCAATGTCAGCTCTGATTGTCTGAAGCGGAATAGTACCTTCGTTGTACATTTCTGCTCTTGCGATTTCAGCGCCGCCTAAACGTCCTGAAACTCTTGTCTTGATACCCTTGGCACCGAGACGGATTGCTCTTCCGATTGACTGCTTCATAGCACGTCTGAAAGAAATTCTGTTTTCAAGGTCAAGAGCGATCTTTTCAGCAACGAGCTGAGCGTTGAGATCTGGCTGCTTAACTTCTACAATGTTTATTAAAACCTGTGAACCTGATGCCATCATCTTTTCAACCTGTAAACGGAGCTTTTCAATTTCAGCGCCGCCCTTACCGATTACGATACCTGGCTTTGCACAGTGGATGTGGATTCTGGTCTTGTCTGCGAAACGTTCGATTTCTACTCTAGCTACGCCTGCAGCGTAAAGTCTCTTCTTGATGAAGTTTCTTACGTTGTAGTCTTCAACGAGCATATCGCCGAAAGCAGCCTTGTTAGCGTACCAACGTGAATCCCAATCCTTAATAACGCCAACACGGAAACCGTGTGGATTTACCTTCTGGCCCATAGTCTACCTCCTATTTGGGATTATTCTTTTTCCTTTAATACCATAGTGATGTGTGATGTTCTCTTAAGAATTCTATAAGCTCTGCCCTGTGCTCTTGGCATGATACGCTTCATAGTTGATCCAGGAGAAACAAAGCACTCTGCAACATAGAGTTTTTCCTTATCCATGTCATGGTTGTTTTCAGCATTTGCAATTGCTGACTTTAAAAGCTTTTCCAAGTCTTCACAAGCAGCCTTTGGAGTGTGCTTTAATGTTGCCATTGCGTAATCAACCGGCTTATTTCTGATAAGGTCAAGTACAATCTTAACTTTTCTTGGTGAAATGCGAACATTTCTTAAATAAGCTCTTGCTTCCATAGTGAAGTCCTCCTTTCCTTATTTCTTACCGTTATTTGATGTTTTTGAACCAACGTGACCCTTATAAGTTCTTGTAGGAGCAAACTCACCAAGCTTGTGACCTACCATGTCTTCTGTAACGTATACAGGTACATGCTTGCGTCCGTCATGAACAGCAAATGTGTGGCCTACAAACTCTGGGAAAATTGTTGATGAACGGCTCCAAGTCTTTAAAACTTTCTTTTCGCCTGCTTCGTTCATCTGTTCAACTCTCTTCATAAGAACTTCCTGAACGAAAGGTCCCTTCTTAATACTTCTGCTCATCCTGATTTCCTCCTTTCAAGAATTATTTACCGTTTCTGCGCTTTACAATGAACTTGTCAGAACGGTTATGCTTCTTACGAGTCTTGTAGCCAAGTGTTGGCTTACCCCAAGGAGTAACAGGACCTGGACGTCCGATTGGTGACTTACCTTCACCACCACCGTGTGGGTGATCGCATGGGTTCATTACAGAACCACGTACTGTAGGTCTCCAGCCCATATGACGCTTTCTACCTGCTTTACCGTAATTAACGTTTTCGTGATCGATGTTACCTACCTGGCCGATTGTAGCCTTGCACTGGATCGGAACGTTTCTTAATTCGCCTGATGGAAGTCTGAGAAGACCATAGATGCCTTCCTTAGCCATGAGCTGAGCCATGTTACCAGCTGAACGAACGAGCTGAGCGCCCTTACCCGGGTAAAGTTCGATGTTATGAATAAATGTACCTACCGGGATGTCAGAAAGAGCAAGTGCGTTACCTGGCTTGATATCAGCGTCAGATCCGCTTCTTACTGTATCGCCAACCTTAAGTCCGTTAGGTGCGATAATGTATCTCTTTTCGCCGTCTTCATACTGAAGAAGAGCGATGTGTGCTGAACGGTTTGGATCGTACTCGAGAGTAATTACCTTAGCGTCCATCATATCCTTGTCACGCTTAAAGTCGATAACACGATATTTTCTCTTGTTTGCGCCGCCTCTGTGGCGAACTGTAATTCTTCCGTAGCTGTTTCTACCTGATTTATTCTTTAATGGCTCAAGTAAACTTTTCTCCGGAGCAACCTTTGACAACTGTGAATAATCTGTACATGTCATCTGACGACGAGATGGTGTTGTCGGCTTGTATGTTCTGATTGCCATTATATTCACTCCTTAAATGCATTTTGCGGGAGCATTACTCCCATACCTGACTCTGTGAGTCTCTTATATATCTGACTTATCAGATCATACCGTCGAAGAATTCGATTGTCTTTGAATCTTCCTTAAGTGTAACGATAGCCTTTTTCCAGTCAGCTGTCTTGCCTACAAATCTGCCTACGCGCTTTGTACGGCCATTGCAGTTCATTGTATTAACCTTAGCAACCTTTACGTCGAAAAGCTTTTCAACTGCTTCTGCAATTTCAATTTTGTTAGCCTTCTTATCAACCTTGAATGTGTACTTTCCTTCCTGGAGAGCATCCATACTTCTCTCTGTGATGATAGGCTTGATAATGATATCCTGTGGTGCCTTCATTATGCGTACACCTCCTCGATTTT
>DCGK01000100.1:6699-6900 GCA_002315235.1 Ruminococcus sp. UBA1780 | reverse complement strand
GCCCTTCTTGACTGCGTCATTGAGAAGTGCAAGTGCTGCAGTAGTGCCGTGAATACCACATGTTTCAAGGCCAAGTTCCTCAAGAATATAAGCAACACTGTCGCCGACTGCCGGAGTCGGTGCAAGTGAAAGATCAACAATTCCGAAAGGTACACCGAGCATCTGTGAAGCTCTTGTACCAACAAGCTGTCCCATACGTGT
>DCGK01000100.1:5197-6686 GCA_002315235.1 Ruminococcus sp. UBA1780 | reverse complement strand
TCTTGTAATCTTGAACGCTGTCTTCTTGATTACATCTGCAATCTGTGAAATATCAGCATCAGGATACTTTGATACTGCTGAACGTACAACACCAGGACCTGAAACACCAACGTTGATTACACAGTCAGGTTCACCAACACCATGAAACGCACCGGCCATAAACGGATTGTCTTCTACTGCGTTACAGAAAACAACGAGCTTTGCAGGTCCGATACAGTCACGGTCGGCAGTAACTTCAGCTGATTTTTTTACAACTTCACCCATAAGCTTTACAGCATCCATATTAATACCTGTTCTTGTAGAACCAACGTTTACAGAAGAACAGATATTTGATGTTCTTGAAAGTGCTTCAGGAATTGAGTTGATAAGATCGAGGTCACCTGCACTGAAGCCCTTCTGTACAAGTGCTGAATAACCACCGATAAAGTTTACGCCGCATACATCAGCTGCCTTCTGAAGTGTAAGTGCAAACTTAACAGGATCCTTTTTATCACAGGCTGCGCTGATCATAGCAATAGGTGTAACCGAAATTCTCTTGTTGATAATCGGAATACCGTATTCCTTTTCAATCTGTTCACCTGTCTTTACAAGGTCCTTTGCTTTAGTAACAATCTTGTTGTATACCTTATCGCACGCCCTGTCAATATCACTGTCGATACAGTCAAGAAGTGAGATACCCATTGTTATCGTTCTGATATCAAGACACTCGTCCTGAATCATTCGAATGGTTTCAAGTATATCATATGCATTTAACATTAAAAATTTCTCCTTTTATCTGATCAGATCTTGTGCATGGAATTAAAAATGTCCTCATGCATAGTATGAATTGATAATTTAAGTTCGTCGCCAAGTGCTGTCATTTCATCAGCAAGCTTAACAAAATCATTGTTGATTGCTGAAATATCCACAAGCATAATCATAGCAAAAAGATCCTGCATTACTGACTGTGTTACTTCAGTAACATTTGCGTTATACTTTGCGCAAACCGCACTAACCTTTGCTAAAATGCCAACATTATCTTTACCTATTACAGTAATAACTGCTCTCATAGTAAAAACCTCCGATTGAATAGTATATTTATACTCATATATTATATCATATTCATTTAAAAAATAAAAGCTTTTTATGAAAATATCTTATATCTTTACAGCATTTTCACAAAAAATAAAAAGTGACCGTAAAACATCTGAATTACGGTCACTTTTAATCATCTGCCTGATGACAGGCAGAAATTCGTCTGTATCATAATCTGATTAAGCACCAAGCTTATCAATTACCTTGGATACGAACTGCTTTAATGTAGCGAGGTCAGTCATACCAACTTCATTGTCAGCGTCAACGTCAGAACGCCTGAGAGCTTCTTCGTCGATTTTCTTGTCGCCAATGAGGTGGATTGAAAGTACTGATACGTCTGTGATATCAATCTTTCCGTCGCCGTTTACATCACCAAGCTTCTTATCAGCAGGCTTGTCAGATGGCTTCTCTGTTG
>DCGK01000100.1:0-5135 GCA_002315235.1 Ruminococcus sp. UBA1780 | reverse complement strand
TGTCAGATGGCTTCTCTGTTGGAGTGTCTGTTGGCTTGTCAGACGGCTTCTCTGTTGGAGTATCTGTTGGCTTGTCAGACGGCTTCTCTGTTGGCTGTGCAGCAGGAGCCTTTGAAGCTGAGAGAACATCAGCAATAAGTGCTGTAAGTGGTGAGTTCCAGTAAATTGTTACTTCATTTGTTGAGTAGCTGTCAGCGTTATCAAGCCAGCACTTGGCAGGAGCAGCATCAGCAAGGAAAGCTTCAGCCTTTGTATCTTCGAGAGCTGAGTCAGGACCGCCTACGAGCATACCAGGAACAGCCTTACCTGCAACAGATGATGGTCTGTGATGAGGATTTGCAGCTGCTACAGTGCCGTAGCCTGTAACGAATGAATAACCAAGAGGGTTTTTACCAAGGAGATAGTTGAGCTGTTCTGCAGCATTTGCAGCATAGCCCTTCGATGAATCAAGGCTTTCTGCGAGTGTAAGGAGCATACCGCTGTTGGCAACGTCCATGTTACATCCCCAGAAATACTTTTCAAGTGTCTCACCGTATGAATTTGCCTTTGCATTTGACATTGCAGCATCAGCTTCCTTGAGAACAGCAGCCTTTATTGTTGCCTTAAGTTCTGCATTCTGTTTTGATTCATCCATTAAGAGATAAGCGAATGAACCGTATGTACCCATGTCAGACCATCCAAGACCTGTCTTTGCAGCAAGAGACTTAACAGCTTCTTCATACTTGCTGTCACCTGTTGCACTTAACATCTGAGCAGCAGCCCAGTATCTTTCGTCCTTGTCGTTCTTCTTAAAGTCTGCATAGTCACCTGTTGTGATATCCTGTCTTGGATCTACAAGCACATATGACTGATTAGCTTCAAGCCACTTCCATGCAGATTCAGCAGCAGCAAGACACTTCTTTGCAAATGCTTCATCTATGCTCTTGAAGTTTTCGTATGCCATAGCCATTGATGCACAGAAATCAGCTGTAGCTGTTGATGAAATCGGTGTTACAAAAAGTTCATTTGTTTCCTTTTCCGGGCTTACAAATGCAGGGAATTCAGCACATGAAACCTTATGATAAACGCCGCCTGTCTTTGAATCCTGCATCTTAAGCATCCATTCAAGTTCATATCTTGCTTCATCGAGGATATCAGCAACACCGTTTCCGCTTTCAGGAATACCTGTGTTATCCTTGAAAAGGTCCTTGTTTGTGTTATATGCAATGAAGAGATCAGCAATTGTCTTTGCAGCAGGAACTACGTATCTGCCGTAGTCACCGGCATCATGCCAGCCGCCGTTTACATCTATCTTATCGCTTGTGCCGTAAATTGTAGCCTTTGATGTGTGACATTCAGGATGCTTTACTACCGGACTGTCAACTGCGCAGCCGCATCTCTGTGTATAGAGCATGTAAACAGATTCCTGAAGAACTGCATCATATACATCAGTGCCGATTGAGAAAGGATATGATTCAGCATCGCCCCACTTGATAATGTACTTGCCCGGTTCCTTAAATTCTGAGAAATCAGCATGATAGTTTGTTTCCTTAGCGCTCTTGTTGTCAATAGCTGCAGAAATCTTGCCTGAGAATACTTCCTTCTTTGTTTCAGCGTTTACTACTGAGAAAGTATCAGCGAGCTTTTCATTACGGAGAACAGCTACCTTTGCAGCATCAGGAAGATAACCAAGCTGGTTTGTAAGGATAGGAGTTTCTTCTGTCTTGCCTTCATTGTAGTCAACCTTACTGTCATCAACGATCTCAACCTTAACGTTGTCTACATAGAAGTGATGATCCTTTGTGAGGTAATCATGAAGCTTAAGTTTGTCGTTCTTTGCTTCTGACTCATTACCCATGTTGAAACAGAGCTTGGCAGCAATATCAGTATCGTCTTCCATTTCGAATTCTTTTTCGATTGTCTGCCATTCTTCTGTTACGTTACAATCAGTCCATACATATGAACGGTAGTCACCGCCGTCCATCTGAATCATACATTCTGTATATCTAGGACAGTCTGTCTTAATATCATAGCTGAGCTTGTAAACGCCGCCTTTGCGAAGCGGAATAATTGCATAGTTAAGCTGTACACCGTAGTTAAGAGTACCAACCTTAGTAATGGCAACATCAAGTGCCCCGTCCTTTGCGGTAAGCTTTGCAGCTGCGCCGCCTGCAAGGTAGAGACCGAACTTCTGTGTTGTGTCACATGTTGAGTTCTGGAGAAGATTGTCGCCCGCTGCGGCAAATACAACGCCGTCATTCCTGACATCTGTTACTGAAGGCATTACTGCTGCTGAAAACATTGCTGCTGAAAGACAGAAAGCAGCTGCCTTGATTGCAAATTTGTTCATTTCTTTTAAACCTCCGATTTAATTCTGCACAACTCTCCATCGCCAGACGCAGAATCGATAGTATTTTGTGCAACCAACCTCTTTTTGTTTTTTTGTAAAAACCAAATAAAATTACGTCTGAAATTCACAAAGTCATTGTTAATGATTTCATTATACTCTATGGACTACGTCTTTTCAATGATATATTCTGCAATCTTAATACACTATTCTGCAAATTAATCGGCGGCATACAAAAAGGCAGATGAAATATATCGTTTACATCTGCCTTTTTATAAAAATTGTATTATTATTTGAAGTGTTCTGTACCGGCTCTGTTTTTCAGTTCAGATACAGTAAACACAGAAAATTACTTTTCTCCGTCGTTCTTTTTCTTCTTCAGTGATTTTTTCACAATAGTAACAATACCGTTCACAAGACCGATAAGTACTATTATACCTATAACACCTGCGCCGACATACATACATATGTCTTTTACTATATCAACAAATCCCTTTTCTGATTTGTCATCGTCATCATCTCTGTCGCGTGATGATTTTTTGTCATCGTCATCATTTTTACTGTCTTTTCTGTCTGATGAAGTCTTCTTTTCTGCAGTCGGTTTTACTTTCGTCTCATCTTCAGAACCATCATCATACTTAAGTGCTCTGACTTCCCTTACCGGCTCGTCAGTAAGAAAGCCCGTCATCCATGCAAGAGGAGCATTCCAGTTAATTGTACATTCATTCGTACACCATGCTTCGATATGGTCGACATAACAGAGCTGAGGAGGATTTTCTCCTGCTACCCATCCGAGGCCCTTTACCCACGGATCCTGAAGACCTGAGTTAGGTCCGCCGACCATTACGCCGTCCGGAGCTGAAGGGAAATTATCATCAACCTGATTTGACCACCAGCGGTGATGCGGATTTTGTGAAGCATGCTCACCGTATCCTGTTACATAACAGTTATCAAGAGGATTTCTTCCCATGATATAGTCAAGTGCGGTTCTGGCACCGTCGATATAAGTTTCATTTCCGGTAAGATCATATGCATAAGCCATAATCATTGCTGTATTGACTACGAATGAATTTGAACCCCATGGATATCCGGTTACTGTTTTACCGTCTCCTGCAGCAACCTCAGACTGCTTCATCGGAACACCGTAGCCCTGTTTATTTTCAATATCTATAAAGTAGTCTGAAGCATCTTCAAAGCTCTTTGTGATTTTCTTCAGTTCCTTATCGGATAATCCGTCCTGAACAGTTGCAAGCGACATTGTACCAAGAGCAGCAACATTACCCCAGTCAAAGCTTCCTGATACTCCGTTATCCTCTCCGCCGTTAAGTTCTGTATCAACAGAAAATGCATATTTTGATTTTTCAAGATCCTTATAGTAATCCTTGTCCCCTGTTGCAAGATACAGTTCAGCAGCCGCCCAGTAGAATTCATCATCAACATTGTTGTCGCCGTAGGCACCGCCGCCTGTTGATTCGTCAAGAGGTGCGAACATTGCAGGATTTTTCTTTGCAGCTTCATATGCCTTCTTCGCATTTTCAAGACATGTTTCAGCAAAACTGCTGTCAAAGTCTTTCCAGAGTCTGTATCCCTGAGCCGCACATGCTGCCATATTAAGTGTGGCTGCTGTCGTCGGAGGCTTGATAATTCTCTGCTTGTCATCATCTGCCGGTGCAACAGCAAGGCCGGTCCATTTTTCGTCATGAATCTTGTGATGAACCATACCTGCATATTTATAGTTATCAGGCACCATCATCTTCATCATCCACTCAAGTTCAACCCTCGCCTCATCAAGGATGTCAGGAACGCCGTTGCCGCTTTCCGGAATGATAAGTGCACCATCACCGTAAAGATCCTGATTAACCCCCTTCACATGAAGTGAACGTTCATACTGATTCTGCATTGTCCAGAGTGAAATACCACCGTTTACCACATATTTTCCGTGATCACCGGCATCATACCATCCGCCTGTAACATCAAGTGAGTAGCTGTCAGAATATCCCCATACAAGCTCAGTTGTGCAGTTATCCGGATTGTGACCGGCAGCTCTCGCAAGTGATGATGCATCACCAGATGAAATATACTGACTTTCAATCGGAACACCGCTTCTGTTCTGATAGAAATAATTCAGTGAATCGTAAAGCATGTTTGAATAGAGATTGTTTTTTATACTGAACTCACGGCTCTCTGCACCGTCAGCTTCAAGGTAAAATCCTTCTCCTTCTCCGTCATAGTCAGAGAAATCAAGAACGTGAACATCATCACCTGAGTCAGCATCGGAACCGAGAGGTTCTGATTTGCCGTCAAAAACTTTTTTTCCGTCTGAATTGTACAGAGCAAATTTTACAGCTTTTTTGGAATCTGAAAGAAGTGTCGCTTTCTTTTCACCCTTAGGGAAATAACCAAGCTGGTTTGTGAGAATGTCAGCTCTCTCCCATGTCTCACTGTAAACATAGTCATTTTCATCACTTGTTTTATCAACAAGACTCATATTGTCAAATGTAATTACAGTACCTGCCGGGAAGCATCCGCCCTGGGTATACTGACCGTCACCACCGAGATGAAATGCCCACTCAGCAACATCAAGACTCTGTGATGTTGTAAAGGTCATATTTACTTTTCTTGTCTCATTTGCGCCAATCTGAATCATTCCCCAGTTGGCGCCGAAGTCTCCGTCATTGGTATTGCTGTGCCAGAGTTCAACATTACCGTCAAGGTTACCTATCTTTGTATAGTACTGACCGGCATTGCTTGCAGTAATCTCATAGGATATCTCATACTGATGACCAGCCACAATTTTCAGTCCTCTGTG
>DCGK01000113.1 GCA_002315235.1 Ruminococcus sp. UBA1780 | reverse complement strand
TGATTTCTGCAGCCTACTGCTGTCAGCGGATGTGCAAGGCATATTAATTAAGCTTTGAAAAGATGAAATCATGATTCGGATAAAACTCAGTTTCATCTTTCATAATAACAGAACACGGACCGGTTTTTTACCGGTCCGTGTTCTGTTATATTCATATTTATCAGCGTCGCTCTGACAGAGGAAAACTGATTATTTCTGTCCGTAATAAGCATTAGGTCCGTGCTTGCGCATATAATGCTTGTCCTGAAGGTAATCAGGAGCAGGAACTGCATTTCTGTTAAGCTGTTCAGTCATAAGAGCCATCTTTGCTACTTCTTCTAGAACAACTGCATGATATACAGCAGCTGCGGCATCCTTACCCCATGTGAAAGGTCCGTGGCTTGCACAGATTACAGCAGGAACAGCTTTAACACTGAGCTTTCTTTCTTCAAAGGTCTCGATGATAACCTTTCCTGTATTCTTTTCGTAGTCTTCATCAAGTTCTTCCTTTGTAAGCTCTCTGGTGCACGGTACAGGGCCGTAGATGTAATCGGCATGAGTAGTACCGTAGCATGGAATATCTCTTACGGCCTGAGCCCACGCAACAGCGTGAGGGCTGTGCGTGTGAACAATACCGCCGATCTCAGGATATTTTTTATAAAGCTCAATATGGGTTTTGGTATCGGAAGAAGGATTAAGGGTTCCTTCAACTACATTTCCGTCAAGATCAAGAGCAACAAGTTTGTCAGGAGTAAGCTCGTCATATTCAACTCCGGATGGTTTTATAATAACTATACCGGATTCTCTGTCAATACCTGAAACATTTCCCCATGTAAATGTTACAAGATTTCTTTTCGGAAGCTCCATATTGGCTTCATAAACTTTTTTTCTTAATTCTTCAAGCATCTTTTACTCCTTATTTGAGCTTCCATACGAGGTCATTAACGAGAAGATCACGTTCAAGAGCTTCGACTGTAGTATCCTTTGTGATATGAACACATTCGATGTCCATCATTCTTGCCCAGTCTGTCATCTGTTCAGCAGTTACGTCGTAGCTGAGAACTGTATGATGAGCACCACCTGCACAGATCCAGCATTCAAGACCTGTTCTGAGGTCAGGCATTGCTTTCCACATAACACGTGCAACAGGGAGGTTAGGCATTTCCATGATTGGCTTAACACACTCGATATCCTGAATAATCAGTCTGAATCTTCCGCCCATGTCGATGAGGGAAACAACAATAGCTGAACCAGCTTTTCCTTCAAATACGAGACGAGCAGGATCCTTTTCGTTCATACCGATTCCGAGGTGATGAGTTTCAATTCTGGGTTTTCCTTCGGCAAGTGAAGGGCAAACCTCAAGCATGTGTGCACCAAGGCTGTATTCTGAACCCGGAACAAGGTGATATGTGTAGTCTTCCATAAATGCAGAAGCACCGTTGCTGTCTTTGCCCATGAACTTCATAACTGAAGTGAGTGCTGAAACCTTCCAGTCACCTTCACCGCCGTAGCCGTAACCTTTTGACATAAGATGCTGGCTTGCAAGGCCAGGGAGCTGTTCCATTCCGTAAAGATCCTGGAATGTGTTGCTGAATGCCATGCACTTTTCACGCTTAAGCATCTTTTCCATAGCGATTTCTTCTTTTGCCTGATATCTGATGGCGTCGATATTGTCAGTAGCAATATCATACGATGCCTTGTATTCATCCATGAGAGCATCAATTTCAGCTTCAGTAACAAGAGACATTTCCCTGACGAGGTCACCTGTAGCCCATGTGTTTACCTGCCAGCCGAACTTCTTCTGAGCTTCAACCTTGTCGCCTTCAGTAACAGCAACATCACGCATGTTGTCCCCGAAACGCATAACTCTCATATTTTTTGAGAATGCAACACCTGCGGCTGCCTTCATCCATGAAGCAAGTCTTTCCTGAACATCTTCGTCCTGCCAGTAGCCAGCGATAATCTTTCTGGCACTGCGGAGTCTTGCACCGATAAAGCCGTGTTCTCTGTCACCGTGAGCAGCCTGATTGAGGTTCATGAAATCCATATCGATTTCTTCATTTGGAATTTCACGGTTATACTGTGTAGCAAAATGACACCATGGTTTCTGAAGAGCTGCAAGTCCGTTTATCCACATTTTACTAGGTGAAAATGTATGACACCATGTGATGATACCTGCACATTCATCTCTGTAGTTTGCTTCCTTGATTACTTCGTTAATTTCATCGCTGCTTTTTGCTGTAACCTTATACTTCACAGGGAAAGGGAGCTTCTTTGAAAGATGCTGAGCCATTTCTTCAGCTCTTTCTGCAACTGTCTTAAGAACTTCCTCACCATAGAGAAGCTGTGAGCCTACAACAAACCAGAATTCATAATTAACCATTTTTACAATCTCCTTTTCATATTAACTTTACAGCGGCTTCTTCAACCCCAAGCCCGTTTTTATAAACTGAAATATATCTGCTGAAACCTTCTGTGTCGGAAGGATCCGGATTCATTACCGTGCTTTCAGCATTTGCAAATACATAGTCTGAAAGGAACTTTTCAAGTGATCCTGTTTCTTCAGAACAAAGCATGTATGCTGCCAGAAGTGCCATTCCGTAAGGACCGCCTTCACCTGCAGTTTTCATAACAGTTACAGGTGCATTGCAGGCAGCGGCAAGGTATTTCTGCCCTACTACAGGAGTCTTGAACAGACCACCGTGTCCGGTAAGTGAATTTATCTTTACGCCTTCATCTGCAATGATGTCCATACCAATCTTAAGAGTGGATATTGTGGAATACAGCATTGAACGAACCAGATTTGCAAGAGTGAAGCTGCTTTCCGCGCTTCTTACAACCATTGGTCTGCCTTCATCAAAGTGCGTAACACTTTCACCGGCAAGATAATTATAAACTGTAACATTTCCGCAGTCAGCGTCGCCTTCGAGGCTCTTTTCATATAATCTGGTGTAAATGTCATCTGATACTTCGGAACCTGTCATAAGTGAAACAGCTTCCTTAAAGATGTTTACCCATGCATTCATATCATTGGTACAGTTATTGCAGTGTACCATTGCAACAGGCTTACCGGTTGGTGTTGTTACCATATCAATTTCCGGATAAACTCTGCTGAGAGGTTTTTCAAGAACTATCATTGAGAAAACTGAAGTTCCCGCTGATACATTACCTGTACAAGGTGCAACTGCATTTGTGGCTGTCATTCCTGTTCCTGCATCACCCTCTGCCGGAGCAAAAGGAATGCCTGGCTTAAGTCTGTTACCGAGAAGGGCAGCACCTGATTCAGTAAGATATCCTGCATTTTCGCCGGCTGAAATTACCTTCGGAAGCACTTCTCTGATTTTTACTGAACAGTTCTTTTCAGCCATAAGCTTATCAAATTTGTCAAGCATTGTGCTGTCGTAGTCATTTTTTTCACTGTCAACAGGGAATATGCCTGAAGCTTCACCGACACCGACAGCGTTTACTCCGGTGAGCATATAGTGAACATAACCTGCAAGTGTTGTGATATGGGCAAGCTTTGAAATATGTTCTTCTTTGTTGAGTATTGCCTGATAAAGATGAGCAATGCTCCATCTCTGCGGAATATTAAAGCTGAAAAGTTTTGTCAGTTCTTCGGCAGCCTCGCCTGTAATAGTATTCTGCCATGTACGGAAAGGGACGAGAAGATTCCAGTCACTGTCAAAAGCAAGGTATCCGTGCATCATGGCTGATACGCCGGCCGCATCCACTGATGAAGTATCAGCTGCTTCAAGAGCTGCGTTGAGTCCCTTCCATACTTCAGCAAGGTCGTATGTCCAGATTTTGTCTGTGTATGAGCTTTTCCAGGTATAGTCACCTGATGATACAGGACTGAAGCTGCTGTCAATTACAACAGCCTTAATACGTGTTGAACCGAGTTCGATGCCGAGACAGTTTTTGAATTTGTTTTCGATATTACTCATTATGGTTACTCCTGTAATTACTTAGCCTTGTTTTTTCTTGAAAGAACAACACTCTGGATAACGATGAAGAGACAGATCATAGAAGCAACAGTGATGTTTGTCCACCATGCATCGTCAAGACCAAGTGATGATACGATGTTCTTGATTGTGCTGAGTGACATTACACCAAAGAGTGTACCTATAATGTTTCCTGAACCGCCTGTAAGCATTGTACCGCCAATGATTGAGGATGCAATAGCGTTCATTTCCGCACCGCTTGCGTGTGAAGGTGAACCTGAACCAACGTGGAGGAAGTAAACAAATCCGCCTATGCCTGCAAGGAATCCGCAGATAAGATATGCGAAGAACTTTGTACGTTTTACATTGATACCGAGCATGTTTGCACTCTGACTGTTTCCGCCTACTGCATAGAAGCCGCGTCCGAGTCTTACCCATCTGAGGAGAACGAAGAGGACTGCAACTGTAATGAGTGCAATGACAACGCCGATTTCGATGTATGCCTGAATGAAGTTTCCGTTTTTATTGTATGAACCAATACCAGGGAGAAGAATTCTTGCATTCTTGAGAGCTCTGAACTGTTCGTTTTCAACATTGAACTGAGTGCTGTTTACGATTGTTGTCATACCTCTCGCAAAGAACATGCCGGCCAGAGTTACAATGAACGGCTGAACTTCGAGATATGCAATAAGGAATCCCTGGACAAGTCCGAAGAGTGTACCTATACCGAGAGCAATAAGAATTGACGTAAACACGTTTCCGCCATGGAAATCAAGATTTACTGCACAGCACATACAAACAAGTGATACTACTGCGCCTACGCTGATATCGATACCGCCTGTCATCATTACAAGGCTCATGCCGCATGAAATAATAATAAGGGCAGCGTTTTCGTTAAGAATGTTGCAGAATGACTGTGGTTTTGTAAAACCGCCTCCGAGAAATGCTATAGCTCCGATATACATAGCAAGAAATACAGCAATTGTAATTATAAGGAGTAAATTAGAGTCAGTAAGCTTTCTTTTTTTCATTTAATTTGCCTCCTTTGCAGATGCCATATTCTTTTTTAAAGAAGCAAGCTTTTCACGTACTACAGGTGCGCTGAGAACAACAAGAATAATTACTACAACTGCCTTGTAAGCAGGAAGAGCACTTGACGGAACATCAAACTTGTAAAGTGTAATTGTAAGGAACTGAATTACATAAGCGCCGAGAATTGAAGCAGACATGTTAAACTTACCGCCGCTGAGTGCGTTTCCGCCGAGAGCAACAGCAAGGATAGCGTCCATTTCGATGTCCTTTGCTATAACACTGTAGTTGATTGTTGAAAGACGGCTTACCTTTATAAAGCCTGCAACGGCTACACAGAAACCAAGGATAACATATGTGATAAACTTGATGAACTTAGGGTTGATACCGTTAAGTCTTGATGATTCAGAGTTGATACCAACTGCCTGAGTAAAGAGAGCAAGCTTTGTAAATCTTAGGATAAGGAATGTAACTGTCATAAAGATAACAGCTATAAAAATAGGGGACGGAATCGGTATACCAGGGAAGAAGTTTCCGAAGTAACCGAACTTAGGATCACTGATAATAGGAAGCTGGTTGTTGTTAATCCATGCTGCAATTGAACGTCCTGCAGTAAAGAGAATAAGTGTAGCAACCATCGGCTGAAGCTTGAAATAAGCTACAAGCACACCGTTAAATGCACCAAAAGCCATTGCAACAAGTGCACATACGATAAAAGCAACTATAATAGGTGCATGCATCGCTTCCGGTCTTGCTTCGGTTCCGCAGAGAACACGAAGAACAACGCTGCCGGCAAGTGCTATTGCAGCACCGACGGAGATATCCTGTCCGCCTGAAGCAGCTGTAACCAGAGTCATACCAAGAGCAAGAATAGCAAGTTCTGAGCCGTAATCCAAGATTGTAATTAATGATCCTGAAAGGACCTTATTACCCATACTGTTCTGCTCTACTACAATAGCAAAAAAGCTTGGGTCCTTAATCAGATTAAATATTACAAGCAAAATCAGCGCTACTACTGGAATGAAGAGCTGATTTCTTGTTAATTTTTTAAACTTTTCCATTAGCTTTCACCTCCAGCGATAGTAGCCATGATGTTATTCTGTGTAAGCTCATCTGAGGCAAGCTCTCCTACTACCTTTCTATCTCTCATGACAATAAGTCTTGAGCATGTTCTAAGCATCTCTTCTGTTTCTGATGATATAAATGTAATACTCATTCCCTCTGAGGCAAGCTTAAGAACCAGCTTTTGAATATCTGTCTTGGTTCCAATATCAATACCTCTTGTTGGCTCATCAAG
>DCGK01000050.1 GCA_002315235.1 Ruminococcus sp. UBA1780 | reverse complement strand
GAGCCAGCAAGTCTTGTACAATGAATTCTAGACTGTTGACCAGCACCTATACCTATAGCCTGACCATCCTTAACATAGCAAACAGAGTTTGACTGTGTATATTTAAGAGTAATAAGAGCGATAACGAGATCATCCTTCTTGTCATCAGGAATGTTCTTGTTGTCTGTAACGATGTTTGTAAGCATATCGTTGTCAATTTTAAGCTCATTTCTGCCCTGTTCAAAAGAAACACCGAAAACCTGCTTGACTTCAATCGGAGCAGGTACATAGTCAGCATCAATCTTAATGATGTTGTATGTTCCCTTTCTCTTTGACCTGAGGATTTCGAGGGCTTCATCTGTGTATGAAGGAGCGATGATACCATCAGAAACTTCTCTCTGAATCATCTTTGCTGTGCATGCATCACATTCGTCTGAGAGAGCAATAAAATCACCGTATGAAGACATTCTGTCAGCGCCTCTTGCTCTTGCGTATGCTGAAGCCATTGGTGTAAGTTCGCCGAGATCATCCACAAAGTAAATCTTTGCTTCTGTTTCTGTAAGCGGCTTGCCGATAGCAGCACCTGCAGGTGAAACGTGCTTGAAAGATGTAGCAGCACAGTAACCTGTAGCAGCCTTGAGTTCTCTTACAAGCTGCCAGCCGTTGAATGCATCAAGGAGATTGATATAGCCAGGCTTGCCGTTAAGAACTTCGATAGGAAGGTCTTTTCCGTCTTCCATGAAAACTCTGGATGGTTTCTGGTTTGGATTACATCCGTATTTTAAAAGCATTTCATTTGCCATTATTATGTTTCCTCCGAATCAGATTTTTGAAAATTTGTTTATTATCTTTGTTTCTTCTGCGCCTGAAGCGATGTCGATGTATCTTACGAAAAGAGAAACCTTGTTGTCAGCATTAAGTGAATCCCAGAGCTTTTCAGCAAATTCATTGATGTCATCAGGAACTGATACCTTTTCAGGCTCACCCTCAAAGCTTGGAAGCGGATTACCGTCTCCCATATATGTGTGGATGAAGTGGCCTGTGCCTGCGAGCGGTGCAGCATAGTTATATGTGAATCTTTCCACGCAGTCAGGATTTCCGTCAGCTGATTTAAGGATTGACATTGAGTAGCTGTACTTGCCGTTTTCGATTTCCATGATACCTGAGATTCTAGGTGTGTAGTTAGGGGCATCATCTTCATATTCTCTTTCTCTGAGAGACTGTTCAAATGTCTGGCCCTTAGCCATGTTATCATAGATTGTATCAGTCTGGTCACCGTTTGTAACTATTGTCATGTTACCGAGTTTTCTTACCGGTGCATAAATGATGAGGTGCGGATCAGAAAGCTTTGCAGGGTCTGCAGCTTCTGTAATGATACCGTCATCTGTGGCAGTAAATACGCGGTTACGTGAGTTTACGCTTCTGCCCATGATGAAATATGCAGTTGCAGCCTTCTTTCCGTCTGCTGATCTGCCGATAACTATACCTCTGCCTGGATATGAATTCTTTTTAAGTTCTTCATAAATGTCGAGCATCTTCATAAGTATGGTTTCTCCTCTGAATATTTACGGTGAATGCAGAAAACTGAGTCTGCATTCACGATAGTTATTTGTTTATGTTATTTGATATCAACGTATGCCCTGCCGTCTTTTACTGTGATACGGTCCTCACAGAAAAGTGAAGCTGCTTTAGGAAGAAGCTTCCATTCTACGTTTTCCATAATTCTTCTCTGAAGCACTTCCGGTGTATCATCATTTTCAACATCAACTGTACCCTGAAGAATTATCGCGCCGGCATCAGCTTCTTCGTTTACAAAGTGAATTGTAGCACCTGAAACCTTTACGCCGTATTCGAGAGCCTTTTCATGTACCTTAAGTCCGTAGAAGCCCTCGCCGCAGAATGACGGAATAAGTGCAGGATGAACGTTTATAATTTTATAGGCATATGCTTCAGTAACACATCTGTCAAGAATAGTCATAAAGCCGGCAAGAATTACAAGATCTGCCTTCTGTCTGTTAAGCTCTTCAAGAACTGCTCTGCTGTATGAAACAGAATCAGAATATTCTTTTCTGGCAACAACAACTGAAGGAATGCCAGCCTTAGCTGCTCTTTCGATAGCATATGCTTCAGGGTTTGATGAAATAACGCATGTAATTTTACCGTTCTTTATCTCTCCCCTGTTCTGGGCATCAATAAGTGCCTGAAGGTTTGTGCCTCCGCCTGATACGAGAACAACTATATTTTTCATAAGTTCCTCCGTATGATTACTTGATGATTACGCCTTCTTCGCCGTTTACGAGTTCGCCGAGAATGTATGCGTCTTCACCAGCTGCCTTAAGAGCTGCAAGAGCCTTGTCAGCATCGTTTTTATCAACAACTGAAATCATACCAACGCCCATGTTGAATGTATTGAACATGTCTCTTTCAGGGATGTTGCCTGTCTTTGCAATAAGATCAAAGATAGGAAGAACCTGAACAGCTGCTCTTTCGATAGAAGCTGTTATGCCCTTTGGAAGAGATCTTGGAATATTTTCGTAGAAACCGCCGCCTGTAATATGTGAAAGTGACTTAACCTTTACAGCGTTAAGAAGTTCAAGAACAGGCTTAACGTAAATCTTTGTAGGTGTAAGAAGAGTTTCACCGAGTGTTGTGCCGAGTTCGCCGTAATGACGTGCAAGGTTCTGTTCGTTTACTGTGAATACCTTTCTTACAAGTGAGAAACCATTGGAATGAACACCGCTTGACTTGATAGCAATCATAACGTCTCCGGCCTTCTGTTCTTCGTTTCTGATAATCTTGTCCTTGTCAACAACACCAACTGTAAAACCAGCAAGGTCGTATTCGTCAACCGGATAGAAACCAGGCATTTCAGCTGTTTCGCCGCCGATAAGTGCAGCACCTGCCTGTACGCAGCCGTCTGCAACACCTGAAACAATCTGAGCAACCTTTTCAGGAACGTTCTTGCCTACAGCAACGTAGTCAAGGAAGAAGAGTGGCTTTGCTCCGCAGCAGATAACGTCGTTTACACACATGGCAACGCAGTCAATACCTACTGTATCATGCTTGTCCATAAGGAAAGCAATCTTAAGCTTTGTTCCAACGCCGTCTGTTCCTGAAACAAGAACAGGCTTCTGGATACCTGTCATATCAAGTTCAAAAAGGCCGCCGAATCCGCCGATACCTGAGAGAACACCACTTGTCATTGTCTTGGCAACGTGTGCCTTCATGAGCTCAACAGCTCTGTAACCAGCCGTTACGTCAACGCCGGCTTCCTTATAGCTTTCTGAAAAACTTTTCATTAATTTATCCTCCGTATGGATTATTGATATGTCTTATTCTTTTCCGTCCCAGCAGTAACTGCAGAGATTGCATGCCGGAAGACCGATTGCCTTAACAGTACCTTCGAGTGACTGGAATTCAAGAGATGTGAGCTTGAGTCTTCTGCAGATTTCATTTCTGAGTCTCTGTCCTCTTTCTGTGTTTGTATCACTGTATTCAGCAATATACTTAACACCTTCAGCACCTTCGAATTCATCAATAATCTTTCTTGCAATAAGATCAAGTTCTGAGTTGCTTCTTGAGAAATTAAGATACTTGCATCCGTACATGATAGGCGGGCATGCTGATCGCATGTGAACTTCCTTTGCACCGTTTGCATAAAGGAATTCTACTGTTTCTCTGAGCTGAGTACCTCTTACGATACTGTCATCAACGAAAAGAAGTTTCTTTCCTTCGATGAGTTCGTGTACAGGTATAAGCTTCATCTTGGCAACCTGATTTCTGATTGTCTGGTTCTGAGGCATAAAGCTTCTTGGCCATGTTGGCGTATACTTGATAAATGGCCTGGCAAAAGGAATACCGCTTCTGTTTGCATAACCGATTGCGTGCGGAACACCGGAATCAGGAATACCGCATACATAGTCAACATCAGGGAGCTTACCGTGAGCCATATCAAGCTCAGCCATTATCTCACCGTTTCTTGTACGCATTGCTTCTACATTAACACCCTCGTATACTGCAGTAGGATAACCGTAGTATGTCCAGAGGAATGAACAGATTTTAAGGTTGTTGTTTCTTTCAGCAAGAACCTCATAACCCTTTGAAGTAAGATTTATTATTTCGCCTGGTCCGAGTTCATAGCATGTTGTGTATCCGAGCTTCTGATAGGCAAATGACTCGAATGAGAGGCAGTAACCGTCTTCTCTCTTACCTACGAGAATAGGAAGACGACCTTCCCTGTCTCTTGCAGCAATTATGCCGTCCTTTGTAAGAATCATAAGAGAAACTGTACCGACAATCTTTTCCTGAACGTATTTTATACCTTCTGTGAAAGAACTCTTCTGAGCAATAAGAGCACCAACAAGATCGCTTGAGTTGATATTTCCGCTGCTCATTGTTTCAAAGCTTGCACAGCCTGAATCAAGAAGCTCTTCCTCAAGTTCCTTTGCATTGTTTATGATGCCTATTGTACAGACAGCATAAACACCAAGCTTTGATCTTACAAGGATAGGCTGCGGATCTGTATCGCTGATACAGCCGATACACATATTTCCTTCCATTGATTCTATGTCCTTCTCGAACTTTGTTCTGAAAGGAGAGTTTTCTATACTGTGAATACTTCTCTGAAAGCCTTTTGTTTCAGAGTAAGCTGTCATACCGCCTCTTCTTGTTCCGAGGTGTGAATGATAGTCAGTTCCGAAAAATACGTCTGTTATGCAGTTGTTTTCAGTAGCTGCTCCAAAAAATCCGCCCATCGATTATTCACCCATAAGTCTCTTCATCATTTCCTGGTAAGCTTCTTCAACGCCGCCCATATCTCTTCTGAAACGGTCCTTGTCAAGCTTTTCATGTGTTGTGCTGTCCCAGAAACGGCATGTATCAGGTGAGATTTCATCAGCAAGGATAATCTGATCATGGAAACGGCCGAACTCAATCTTGAAGTCGATAAGATCAACGTTCTTTTCCTTAAAGAACTTAACCATAAAGTCATTTACCATGAAAGCATACTTTGCAATTGTGTCGATTTCCTCCTTTGTAGCAAGGCCGAGACCAAGTGCATAGTAATCATTGATGAACGGATCGCCGAGATCGTCGTTCTTGTAGCTGAATTCGAGTGTAGGCTGCTTGAGAGGTGTACCTTCTTCAATACCGAGCTTCTTTGAGAAGCTGCCTGCTGCCACGTTTCTTACGATTACTTCGAGAGGAACGATTTCTACCTTCTTAACGATTGTTTCACGGTCGTTGATTTCTTCAACGAGGTGAGTAGGAACGCCGGCTTTTTCAAGAAGACCGAACATGTAGTTTGTCATTCTGTTGTTAATAACACCCTTACCTGAGATTGTGCCCTTCTTCTCGCCGTTGAAAGCTGTTGCATCATCCTTGTATGATACGATTACGTAGTCAGGATTTGTTGTTGCGTATACTTTCTTTGCCTTACCTTCGTAGAGCTGTTCAGTTTTCTGTAAATTTTCCATAATAATACTCCGTTTCCCGCGTTAAGCGAAATTTATTAAAATATTGCTGTACTGTATTTATATAAATCAGATAAGTTCCAGAATTGAACTCTGGAGTTTCTGATCCTTTTCAGCTATTGTTTCTTTCATCTGTGCTTTCATTTCTGTAAGCTTTGCTGCGAGAGTGCTGTCAGAAATTGCAAGCATCTGAATTGCCAGAAGTGCTGCATTGGCTGCACCGTTGATTGCTACTGTAGCAACAGGTACTCCCTTTGGCATCTGTACTGTTGCAAGAAGAGCATCCATTCCGTCTAATCTTGATGATTCCATAGGAATACCGATAACAGGAAGAATTGTATAAGCTGCAAGTACGCCACCAAGATGAGCTGCCATGCCTGCTGCTGCGATTATTACACCGAAGCCGTTGTCTGCTGCATTTTTAGCAAAATCCGCTGCTGCTTCAGGTGTACGGTGTGCAGACATTACGTGAATTTCGAATTCTACTCCGAAGTTCTTTAATTCCTTTGCCGCATCCTTAACTACAGGAAGGTCGCTGTCACTGCCCATGATAATTGCTACTTTTTTTGCCATGTGTGTAATTACCTCCTAAAACAAATATAACTGTGACATAGCCACAGTTATTATAATCCTATATTATTATATTTACAAAAATTTACAAGTGTGCCGTTACTGCCGAAACCTGAAGAAACAATAGAAATTCCGAAACTCATAACAACACCTCGCAATATTGATAAAATGACGTCTATTAATATTATACAATATTCTTTTTATTTTTTCAACACTTTTTTTGAAAAAGATATTCTAAAAGTTCAGTATGAAATCAGTGTTTTTTTATGTAAGTCACTCTGTATGGAACATTTTCAGACAAATGTAAAGGCTGTACCCATTCGGATACAGCCGTGGAAATCAGTTCTGTTTTGCGTAAACTTTCTTACAGAGCGGAATAAGCATGCCGCCAAGTGCATTTCCAAGAAATACAACAAGGATATAAAGAAATCTTTCAGGTTCAACGTGTGATGCAAAAAGATAGAAGCAGTCAGCAACACTATGGTTGAAGCCGCAGAAAATAAACACCATAACAGGAAGTGCAACACCGAAAACAAATGATGCATCCGTTCCCTTTTCCCTGCATATTCTTCCGTTCTCAACTGCAAGATACATCATAAGTCCGCAGAATACACCAAGAATAAATCTGCTGACAGAACCGTCAGACATCTTTGTGGTGAATGAAGCCTCAGCGGCTTCATGTACCTTTGGCCAGATGCGTGTGAAGCTGATTGAAAACGCAGCAAGCCATGTGCCGATCATGTTGCCGAGAAATATGAGAACGCAGTCAAGTATGTAATCAGGCTTTCTTTCCGGTATATATCCTACCTTTCCGGTATAAAGGTTAAAGCCCTGCTGGATGATTGTAAAAAGTCCGAAGCTGAAGAGGAAACCTCCGATATATTTGTTGTCGCATGAAAGGTAAACCGTACCTCCGCAGCCAATCATGAGTCCTGACAGTACAGCCTTAATCATCAGGCTAAAAAATGAATCTTTCTTCAAAATAATTTCCTCCTGAAATTTAGTATTCTAACTGTATAATTATATCACACAGCATAATAATTTGCAAGAAGAATATTTTTGTAATTACGAATTTCAGCTGATATAAATGGTTCATTTTGCGTTAAGAGCAGTGTGTAGTAATAGTGAGTCATAAGGTGAGTCATAAGATAGAATTTTGTGGTAAAGAACAGCTTTTTCAAATCGTTTATTGCCATTGCTACGGCGAGAACAAAAAAAGAAAAACATCCCTTAAACTACGCATTTACGTGATTTAAGAGATGTTTCTAAAATTGGGACAGCGGGATTCGAACCCTCGCATGACGGAGTCAAAGTCCGTTGCCTTACCGCTTGGCTATGTCCCAGGATAAAAATCACAGGTTTGTGAGCAACAAGTGACATTTACAATTATAACATATAAATATGTTAATTGTCAATAGAGTTTTAACTCTCTGCAGTAAACGCAATTAAAGAAATATAAAGGTACAGATTCAGCGTTATTTGAATTGTTTTCCTTCTTTAAATATCATCATCATTTCATTGGTAAGGCTGCTGGAATCAGGCTGAAGAACAATATCCTCACGGGCTGTCCATTCAGCATATTTCAGTTCTTCACTATCCATATGTATTTCTGTATCACCGCATACATCGCAGAAAAATCCGGCAAGTATATCATTAGCCATTCCCCACGGCTGGGATTTGTAGTATCTGATGTTATTAACGTGCAGTCCCGCTTCTTCCATAACTTCTCTTGCTACTGTTTCCTCCAGAGTCTCTCCTATTTCCGTAAATCCTGCGACGAGAGCGTTATGCTGGTATCCGTTTCTGTACCTTGTAATAAGAATTTTATCTCCGTTTGTAACGCCGACAATTACCGCAGGCATTATACGCGGATAAGCCGTGTATCCGCACTCAGGACAGGTCATGGCACGTTCCTTTTCGGAATGTACCATTCTGTTTCCGCATCTGCCGCAGTACCTTGTATCACGATACCAGTCACTAAGGTGTTTTCCTGTCATTATCGCAAAAATCTGGTGCTTCTCTCCGACTTTCATCTCACGTATCTGTCTGATATCAGTAAATTCGTATCCGGGTAGTTCACCTTCAAATGAATCTGCCAGAAAATACGCATTTGCATCAACCTTAAAAAGAAATGTAAACTCTGTATTCTCATCAAGCTCTCCCACACTCGGGATTCGAAGCCATCCGTTTGTATCAGCCAGTATTTTTCCGCTGTTAAAAATCAGAACCGGACTGTTAGGAGAAGGCTTGATTTCTGTGTCATACTGATTGAAAAATCTGTGGGGATGTATATCCTGTATCATTGTCTTTTCCTCATTTCTATGAAATCTTCTCCTTTAAAAATTCAAGGAGTCCTCTGCATGCTTCGTCAAGGTCGTTATATGTTCTGGTGAAATCTCCGCTGTACCACGGGTCTGCCACATCATCTGATCGGCCTGCAAATGTCATCATTTTATATATTTTTTCTTCCCTGTCATTTCCTAAAATGCGTTTCATATTACGAATATTCATTGTATCCATGCCTATCAAGTAATCATACTTGTCATAATCCGAAGCCTGCAGCTGGACGGCATATTTACCGTCTGCGCATATTCCATGTTTTTTTAGTTCCGCTTTTGCAGGCGGATAAACCGGATTTCCCTGTCCATGCCATATCTCTTCAGTGCTTGTTGCACACGAAGACACTGAAATGTAGTCTGACAGGTTGTTTTGCTTTACATACTTTCTCATAATAAACTCTGCCATAGGTGACCTGCAAATATTGCCGTGGCAAACAAACATTATTCTAATCATCACTAAATTCCTTCCTCAAATGCCCTGTTTTGCCCCTTTACGCCCCGTTTTGCCTTGCTGGTATTTTCTGAGAATTATGTAGGTTAGTCGGCAAATGAGGGCATTAAGGGGCATAAGTGTGCCGCCGTTAGTAGTAAAATTGTAGTAAAAATGAGGCTGTTTACTACTAAGGGATTTCTGTTAATTATTGTACCATAAATCGAGGGCAGATTTCAAGAAAAAATGCCGGCTAAGGTGAACCGGTGTATTGTTTCATATTAAGTTTTTAGTTATTAATTCATTTATATAACTTCCAAAATGATATGATTCTATAGGATTTCTGTATTCATGAAAAAATAATCCAATAATTATATCGTCTTCAGGTTTGCATACAAGACACTTGACGATTCCTTGATTCCATGATTGAGGTAAGCTTTGATTAATTATTGAATTGTTTAACTTTCGAACTTGTGATATATCATCAAAAAGATCATCTACCAGCGAAGAATATTTTAATTGTGTTTTATCACCTATGTATGTGATACTATTATTTGCCAGAT
>DCGK01000141.1 GCA_002315235.1 Ruminococcus sp. UBA1780 | reverse complement strand
AGCCTGATAGTAGTTTAGAGATATATTTCATATAATTCCCCTTGAAATGTTAATTTGTTTATATGATATCACTATTCTTTCCCTGTGTCAATATATATGTGCATAACATTACAAAAGCCGTATTTCAGAAACAGTGAAATACGGCTTTTTTTATCTTTTTTCTATTTTTGAAATTTCCTCAAGGAATTTTTCCAGATGTATATTAGTCTCCGTATCCGAATCAACTATCTTAGGGAAAATTTCATACAGTTTTTTATCCGGAGTATATTTGTAGTTGCTTTCAAGTATTCCGCGGTCATAATTCTCATTTTCCCAGAAATGCAGAAGAATTTCCCTGAGAATCGGATTTTCAAAAAACACCTTGATGGTTGAGTTAAGTCCGTATGAATAAGGGCTTACACCTTCCCTGTACACTCTTTTTATAGCATTTACATCATCTGAACGAACAGAAACAGCAACTATTATGTCATAATATCCTTCTTCACAGATAAATCTGCCGTAATCTGAATCGTAATAAGAAAATGCACTTTCATCAAGAACAAACTGAAATTTTTTTGATTCTCCGGCCTTCAGATAAATCTTTTTAAATGCTTTAAGTTCGGAAGGCGGCTTTGGAGCAGTCGAATACACATCTGAAACATAAATCTGTACAACTTCAGCACCGTCTGCTGTGCCGGTGTTTCTGATTCTGCCGCTCACTGTGAGCTTATCACTGAATCTTTCTGATGAAGTCTTAACATCTGAAATTTCAAAGGTCGTATATGACAGACCGTATCCGAATGAATACGCAGGTTTTATCTTTTTATAGTCGTAATACCTGTATCCTGTGAATATTCCTTCACCGTATACAACTTCGCTTCCGTCACCCGGAAAATTTATAAATGTAGGAGTATCTCTGTAATGTGCAGGAAATGTAACCGGTAGCTTTCCGGAAGGATTGATTTTTCCTGTAATAATATCAGCCATAGCTTTTCCACCCTGCATGCCCGGAAGGAACATGCAGAATATGCCGTCAGCGTATGGTTCATATTCAGAAAGAGTTACCGGACCGCATACATTTAGAATAAGCGCAATCCTTATATTTTTTCCCTGTTGTTTTTCAAGAATTAGTTCTCTCAGAACTGCTTTGTCATGCTTGTCCAGCTTCAGGTCTGTTCTGTCATGGCCTTCGGAACCTGAAAGGGACGCTACTACAACATATATTTCACCTTTTCCGGAAATTTTTCCGCTTACTGAAGAGCAAATGCTCACTCTCTCTTCGCCGAGAATTTTTATAAGTTCTTCAGAAAATGAAGTATTTCTGTCTGTAATAACGCACGCGCTGCCTTCTCCGCATGTAATCAGATTTTCACAGCCGGTACCGGTTACAATAATTTTTTCTTTTCCTTCTGAGCTGAAGGGAAACAGGTTTCTTTCATTTTTAAGCAGTACAATTCCTTCGGCAGCTGCTCTGTAAGCAGCCGCGTCAGTAATTTTTTTCAGTTCTTCAGCATTTCTGAATTTTCTTTTGTATCCTTTCTTTTTATTGTCGATATAATCGATAAGATCAAGGATATTAAGCACTGCTTCATTTAAATTATCCTGGGATACAATCCCTTCCTTTACAGCAGTAACGTAGGAAGACAAATCTGATGCAGGTCCTGGCATCGAAAGATTGTTTCCTGCTTCAACTGATTCTATACTGTTTCTTACAGCGCCCCAGTCAGATAATGTCAGACCGTCAAATTTCCAGCTGTTTCTTAACTTGTCTCTAAGAAGTGTTTTGTTTTCAGTACACGGTACACCGTTAATTTTATTGTATGCACTCATGACTGTTTTTACTCCGGCTTTTTTTACACAAGCTTCAAAACCCGGCAGATAAATTTCCTCGAGAGCTCTTCTGGAAACAACTACATTGAGGCCAACCCTGTTTGTCTCCTGGTTATTAGCGGCAAAATGCTTGACGTTTGCTGCAACAGGATATTTCTGAACGCCCTTTATCAGCTCAGGTGCCAGTGATGACACAAGATAAGGGTCTTCGGAGTAACCCTCGAAAACTCTGCCGCCCAGCGGATCACGGTGAATGTTTACATTTGGTGTTCCCAGAAGAACATCTATTCCGTATACCTCTGCCTCAGCACCAAGCGCTTCACCTGTTTCATATACCGTTTCCGGACTGAAAGTGGCAGCCAGAAGTATTCCAGGCGGGAAACATCCCGGAGACATATCAGGCATTCCTGTAATCCTGTCAAGTCTGTCCTTAATGGCATTTCTGAGTTCCAGTTCGGACTCGTTCAGATTTTCTGTACAGTAATAATTGTTTATTACATTGTAAAGAGCCAGACCGTCCTTTGCGGATTCAGGCATTTCAGCATCATTTTCGCCGGAACAGAAATCCCCGAACAGCTGTTCGAAATTGATTCCGGTTCCGCCGTCAAGAAACTGAAGTCGTCTTATCCCAAGCTTCGGATATTCAGATGAACCAAAAAATGAAGCACCGTGTACAAGTCCGGCTTTTTCGGATATGGTCATCTGGCTGATTTTACTCTTGTTAGAATTCATTATTTATCTCCCCCATATTTCCTTTATCAGACACATACTACTGTCTGATGTTTACTGTATTAACAATATTGAACATAACCGTCTGTGTCATCTGCGTGCATATCGGTTAAAGCGCATTGTACGATGTGTTCACAATATATTAAGAATATTAAGACACAAAGGAACAGTAACTATTGATGAAAGCGTTGTAACAAATACAGTTTTCGCAGCCAGTTCCTCATCTTTTTCAAATCTTGTCGCAAAGAGAACAGAAGTGTTTCCTACAGGCATCAGAAAAAGGATAAAGAGTACTGAACGAATAAGACTGTCAGAAACAGCTAGCTTCATGAGAGGCCATACTGCCAGAGGCACGGCTATCTGTTTGACAATTGTGAAAAGATATACTCTCCAGTCGTTGAATATAATTTTCAGCGGCATTTTTGCAAGCGTGGAGCCGATAAGAATCATTGCAAGAACAGAAGTGACTCCGCCGACTGAACTGCAGAATCCTTTAATAATGCCCGGGTAGTCAACAGGCAGAAAATAGATCACAACAGCGGCCAGAGAGCCGACTGTTCCGGGTGTAACAATGTTTTTCAGATTAATAAGCGAAGCAGTTGATTCTGTCTGACTGTTATTTTTACCTTCATAGTTTACTATTAAAATGCCTACTGTGAATGCAAACAGATTAAAAAATACATTCAGTATGGCAGTATAAATCATAGCTTCACTTCCGTACAGTGCATTAATAACAGGAAACCCCATAAATGCAGTATTGGAAAACATATGCATAAACATATACATCCCCTGCTGCCGTGGCGGAAAATGAAGTATTTTTACTATCACTATACTTATTATCGTCAGAAACACGTACATTGTAAATGAAAAAATAAAGACTGTTCCTATTTTTCCAAAATCTTTTTCCGTTTCGCTGTTCATTACTGAGGAAAGAATCATCAGAGGAAGTGTAACATCAAGAAGAAGCCTTGTAAGTTTCTGACTGAACGGGATATCTATGTATTTGATTTTATAGAGCACATAGCCAGCTCCCATAACAAGGAAAAGCTGGATAAGCTGGTTCAGCAAAGCAACATTCATAAATCGTTATTCCCTTCTGTCAGTGATTTTACAGAGAATTCACTGCATAATTTCTGAAGCTTAATATCGACAAGAGCTTCCGTCAGAATTCCTTCAGCAAGATATTCCTCAGAAAGAATTTTGCCATTTTCACGTATTTTCCCCGACAGTCCTGACTGACTGTACGGAATCATGAGTGTCATTTTTGCTGCAGTCTCAGGAAGAGCGGCTGTTACGAGTGAAAGAAGCTCATCAAACCCTGTTCGGTTAAGTGCGGATATTCTGACCTGACTGTAATCAGAAGGCAGGACAACACATGATTCACCCTTATCGCATTTGTTAAGAACATATATATGAGGTATATCATCACAGCCCAGTTCTGAAAGAAGGTCATGAGTAACCTTAATCTGTTCATCAGCCTCTGGCGATGAACTGTCAATTATTTCTATGATAAGATCAGATGCTGCAGCTTCTTCAAGAGTTGATTTGAAAGCTTCAACAAGACTGTGCGGAAGTCTTCTGATAAGGCCTACTGTATCAATAAGCATAACGCTTCTTCCGTCAGGAAGCTCAATAGCTCTTGATGTTGTATCCAGCGTAGCGAAGAGCTTGTTTTCAGCCAGAACGCCTGCTTCAGTAAGAGCATTAAGCAGAGTTGATTTACCAACATTGGTATATCCGACTATTGCGGCTGTGAGAACGCTGTCTTTTTTTCTCCTCAGGCGCATTCTTTTACGTCGTTCCTCAAGTAATCCAAGCTCATCTTCAAGGGCATTTATTCTTCTTTTGATATGTCTTCTGTCTGTTTCGAGTTTTGTTTCACCAGGACCTCTTGTGCCGATACCACCGCCAAGACGGGACATTTCAACACCCATACCTGTAAGGCGGGGAAGCCTGTATTTCTGAAGTGCCAGTTCAACCTGAAGCTTACCTTCACTGGTTCTTGCCCTGGATGCAAAAATATCAAGTATCAGCATCGTTCTGTCTATAACACGTACATCAGTTATGTTTTCAATATTTCTTATCTGTGTGGCACTGAGTTCGTGATCAAACACTATCAGTTCAGCGTTAAGTTCATCACAAACGGATGCAAGCTCTTCAAGTCGTCCTGCACCCATACAGTAACCCGGATCAAAGGCAGGCCGTTTCTGGGTTATAATTCCGACAACAATACCATCGGCCGTTCTTGTCAGTTCTTCAAGCTCAGCAAGAGAGCTTTCCATGTCATACTCTCCGGTATCAACCGCGGCCAGTATTACATTTGTCTTTTTAGTTTCTGAATCCATAGTTAAATCCTTTTTTACATTCAAAAAAACATGAACTGTAATTTCAGTTCATGTTTTCAGATTTTTTATTTATTTTCATCATCAAAGAAGCTTTGATTATCATAAACCTTTGCAGCATCGCCGTAACAGTCAACATAAATGTATTCACGGTTTTCAAAGAAAAGAATCATTGAATAAAGCACAACATATGCAATGGAGTTAACCAGAACCGAAGCATACAGTCTGACATTGAAAACTATTGCAAACGTAGCCAGCATACTGATTACGGCACTGACTGAACATGATATCTGAACATACTTGTTTGAAGTGTCAAGCTGCAGATAACACATGATAACAAATGCAGAAAAAATACAATGGGATATAATCAGCACCTTTGAAGAAGGTGTATAGAATTCAGCGACATCAATAAGGTTAAAGTCACATACCATTATAATGAATTCCGCAAGGAAAAACACAGAAGCAGCAATTTTCAGAAGAGAACGAAATCTAAGTTTAACCCATAAACCAACAGCATTTGCTGCCATCAGGATAAATCCTGAAATTTCTATTGCATACGCAATTACTTCAACTACCGGTAGAATGTTTCCTGTTCTCACAAAGTATGAGTAATAAATAAGTGTGACAATTATGAACAGAATAAACAGCGCATTTGAGAGAAGTCCGGTTTTCATAACTCCTCTGAAAGTATTCAGTTTTTCAAGTCTGTTCAATCAGAACACCTCACAATACATATTTATCAGTTTTCAGCTGCGAGAGCTCTCGCACCGATGTCTGTACGGAAGTGATGATTTTCGAAACTGATTTTCTTAACACTGCTGTATGATGTTTCAAGAGCTTCCTTAAGGGTTCTGCCTGTAGCAGTAACGTTGAGGACTCTTCCGCCTGCTGTAAGGAACTGGCCGTCAGCAAACTTTGTGCCTGCATGGTAAACAAATGCTTCTGCTACCTGTCCTCTGTCGTCAAGACCGTTTATAACCTTGCCTGTTTCATATTTCTTAGGATATCCGCCGCTTGCCATAACTACACAGGCAGCTGCTTCGTTCTTCCATCTTACGTTCACTGTTTCGAGCTTATCATCATAGATAGCCATCATAATGTCAACGATATCTGTGTCAAGAAGCGGAAGAACAACCTGAGTTTCAGGA
>DCGK01000054.1 GCA_002315235.1 Ruminococcus sp. UBA1780 | reverse complement strand
GGGTGACTGTAAAGTCTGCGGCGCGATTTACTAACGTAAATATCACTTTAAATCTGAAAAATAAAGCGTCATAAATCATACACCGTTACTACCACTGCCGGCAGAACCTGAATTTGCTGAGGAATTCGGTCTGTATGAACCGATGTAATTATATTTCTCATTTTTGCTGAAAGCAGGACGTACAAGTGCAAATACACCGAAGAATACCGCAAGTACACATCTGAGAGTACTGCCCCCGAATGACTTTGCAAGGTTGAAGTTAAGTATAAAGCTGGCAATTACAGTTACCGTTGATGCCAGTCCACCCAGAGCATAAGCAATTGTCGCACTGTCCTCAGCCATCATTTCCCTGGCCATACCTGATGAAAGCAGTGTACTGATAATAAGAATAACACCGAGATTTATTCTTCCCGTTGCAATGTTTGACGAAACAATGTGGTCATAGTAAGGGATAAGGCATTTCCAGCCTGGTTCTCCGGCCTTTTCGTAAAACTTCCATAGCACTGCTTTTGACAGAACTAAAATAAAAACTGCAAATAATACAAGCAGAACAAACACACCTGCAATTGCTGCAATTATTTTCGCTAAATTTTCTTCCATACGTATACCTCTTCTTTCTTAAAACAGTGTTTTTTCATGAGATAGAATAATTATATATTATTTGTTGCTGAATGTCAATAATTACAGAAAAATGGCCATATATAACAACACAGACGATAACAACACATAGCTTTGAACTCCATAGTGATTTCACAAACAAATAACGGTCATCCGGAGTAATCCGAATGACCGCCATGTCATCTTCAAGCAAATATCCAATAGTAAACGCAATAAATAAATTTTGTTTACTATAGGCTCATATAATCTGTTTAAGAAGCGTTTCCTTAAGCTTTATAAAATCAAGTAAAGTGACAGCACCGTCACCGTTTAAATCTGAACCGGATATATTAAAGCCTTCGATATTTTCAGAGCCAAGCATATACTTCTGAAGAAGAATAAAATCAATAGCATTTACTGCCTTGTCTCCGTTTACATCCCCGACAATAAGTTCAGGTTCAGCGGAAGGCTGTTCAGTCGGAGTCTGTACCGGCGGATTATCCGAAGGATCAGTTGAAGTACCGCCAAGATAAGCAAGAAGCTTACCGGTCCAGTATTCACCCATTGCCTTGTAGCCTTCATCATTCGGATGAACACCATCCTTGAGCTGAGCAGCAGTGTCAGTAACTGCGCTGTGGACATCACCGAAATAAATATTTTTTACACCGCTGTTCTTTTTGCTCTCAACAAGCGCAGAAACCTGCGAGTTGTAATTAACAATCTGTGCGCTTACAGTCTTTGCTGCGTCTTCATCAGAATATTGTGTCTGCCAGTCAGCAGAATGCCTGTAGTTAGCAAACCACTGGTATACACCCTCTCTGTTTGGTTCAAGGTCAGGAATAGTTGTGACAAACAGGGCAGAGTCTTCTGAGATATTATCAAGAATATATGTCACAAGAGTATCCAGACGTTTTCCCGCAGTATCAATCTCATGATTGTCGATTATATCATTGGTTCCTATCTGAAGAATTACGATGTCAGGCTTGTATTCAGCAAGATACCCGCCCTTTGTTATAGTTTCCCGGATGCCGTTTCTGCCCGGATACTCTTCAATGGCATAACCGCTGTAGCCGCAGTGGGCAGGATCGTATGTGAATTTTTCACCGTCGCTTCCTGTATACTCTGCGTCACCCCATGAGGCGTTAGGTCCAACCATATCGACTGTGTAACCGGCCTCTGTCAGTTCATGACAGAGAAATTTTCTGTAGGAGCCCTCTGTTCCGTATCCGTCGGTGATAGAGTCTCCGATGCTCATAATTCTGACGGTGTCCTTTGCCTCAGCTGCATCCGCAGTGCAGTACATTCCTGTGAATGAAAGCAGGAGAGCTGATGAGCAGAGAAAACCCGCAGTTTTATTAAACTTCATAAATGATAACCCCCTGATTAAATCAATGTATACGTTTACCTTGTTATAAGTATAGCATATATGATTGAATTTGTACAGAGGTATAATAATATTTAAGCAAATTTAACGGCAGATTTAATAATGATTTAATCAGTGGTTCCTTAATAGTCCGTAAGAGGAGAAATAACAGCACAGAGCTTTGAAAATTCAGAGCACTGAACAAAAAAACTCCGCAGCAAATCTGCCGCGGAGTCTGTATTATTCTGTTCATTTAATGATTATTTGTAGTCGTAACCAATCTTAAATGCGTTTACGTTCTTTTCAACAAGAGCAGCCTTCTTAGGTGGAATAATCTTTTCAAATGCTGAAACGATCATGTCATAGTTGATACCGAGAAGTCTGTCAGAGCATTCTCTGATAACCTTGCCGAGGATAATGATGTTAGCCATACCTGTAAGGTTGTTTTCCTTAGCAAGTTCTGTTGAAGGAATGTAGAAGCATGTAACGTCATCACGAACTGATTTCTTACCGATGATTGAGCTGTCAGCAAAGATAATGCCGCCCGGCTTAACTGTGCTTTCAAACTTGTCGAAGGATGGTTCGTTCATAGCGATAAGAACGTCAGGAGTATTTACAAGCGGTGAACCGATTGGCTCATCTGAAAGGCACACTGAACAGTTACATGTACCGCCGCGCATTTCAGGACCGTATGAAGGCATCCATGAGAGTTCTTTTCCCTGGTAGAGTGCAGCATAGGCGAGAAGCTTTCCGGTGAAGAGAACGCCCTGTCCGCCGAAACCGCAGATTATTGTTTCTGTAAGCATTTTAGTTCTCCTTTCAGTCAGCCTTTTCTTCTTTGTTCCATACAGCTTCATCCTTGTAAACTCCGAGCGGGAAGTAAGGAATCATTTCTGTACGAAGTCTTTCAAGAGCGTCTGCAGGAGTCATACCCCAGTTTGTAGGACATGTTGAAAGAACTTCAATGATAGAGAAGCCCTTCTTGTTAATCTGGTTTTCAAAGCCCTTCTTAATAGCTTTCTTGGCTTCACGGATATGTGCAGGTGAGTCAACTGAAACTCTCTGTGCAAGTGCAGTACCGTCGAGTGTTGAAAGCATTTCGCAGACTCTTACAGGATAACCCTGGATTTCAGGTTCACGTCCGTAAGGTGTTGTCTGAGTAACCTGACCTGGAATTGTTGTAGGAGCCATCTGGCCGCCTGTCATACCGTAAATAGTATTGTTTACGAAGATAACTGTGATGTTTTCGCCTCTTGCGGCAGCGTGAACAGTTTCACATGTACCGATAGCAGCAAGGTCACCGTCACCCTGATAAGTAAATACTACTGAATCAGGCTTTGCTCTCTTGACGCCGGTAGCAACAGCCGGAGCTCTTCCGTGAGGAGCGCCTACAACGTCACATTCAAAATAGTTATATGCGAGAACTGAGCATCCAACAGGGAATACGCAGACTGCATCTCCTTCGATATTAAGTTCGTCCATTACTTCACATACGAGTCTGTGAATAATTCCGTGAGTACAGCCCGGACAGTAATGTGTAGGTACATCACAAAGTGAATGAGGTTTGTCAAATACAACTGCCATTATTAGAGGCTCCTTTCTGATATCTTTTTGATCTGTTCAAGAACTTCATCAGGTGAAGGGATGTTACCGCCGTGTCTGCCGTAGAATTCAACAGGAATTCTGCAGTCGAGTGCGAGACGGAGATCCTCAACCATCTGTCCCTGAGACATTTCAACGCTGAGAACTGTCTTTGCATTTTTGCATGCTTCCTTGAGTTCAGCAGCAGGGAAAGGCCATAATGTCTTTGGTCTGAAGAGACCAGCTTTGATTCCGAGCTCTCTTGCCTGGTTTACAGCTGACTTTGCAACACGGGCTGTTGTACCGTATGCTGCGAGAACTATTTCGGCGTCGTCACACTTGTAAACTTCTGCTTCGTGAATCTTTTCCTTTATGATATCGTATCTCTTGTATCTTTCGTTTACTGAATATTCGAGTTCATCAGGCTGAAGGAAGAGTGAGTTGATGATGTTGTGCTTTCTTCCGTTTTTGTGACCGTTTGCAGCCCATTCCTTTTCTTCGATAACAGGAGTTTCATCTGAGAATGAAACAGGTTCCATCATCTGACCAAGGAAGCCGTCTGTGAGAATCATTACAGGCATGCGGTATCTGTCAGCCTCTTCAAAAGCTCTGAGAGTCATGTCAACTGTTTCCTGAACAGAAGCCGGAGCAAATACGATAAGCTGGAAATCACCGTGTCCGAGAGCCTTTGTAGCCTGCCAGTAGTCTGACTGTGAAGGCTGGATGCTTCCGAGACCAGGGCCGCCTCTCTGTACGTTTACGATAACGGCAGGGAGATCTGAACCGGCAAGATATGAGACACCTTCGCTCTTGAGTGAGATTCCCGGTGATGAGCTTGAAGTCATTGTTCTTACGCCGGCTGAGCTTGCGCCGAGAACCATGTTTACAGCAGCGATTTCACTTTCTGCCTGGAGAAATGTGATATCTCTTTTTTTCATATTTTTTGCAAGATAAGCAGCAACCTCAGTCTGAGGTGTAATAGGATATGCAAAGAAACATTTGCAGCCTGCACGGATAGCAGCCTCAGCAAGTGCTTCATTACCTTTCATGAGTACTCTTTCCATTATTATTCTCCTTTTTCGACTTTAATTGCACATTCAGGACACATCATTGCACAGAGTGCACATGAGATACAGCTTGAATTGTCAGTGCATTCAGCAGGGTAATATCCCTTCATGTTATGTTTTTCCTCAGAGAGGGCAATGAGTTTTTTAGGACAAGCTTCAACGCAGAGTCCGCAGCCCTTACATCTTTCGAAGTTAATTGTAATCATTATTTTCGCCTCTTTTACAGTAATATTGTTTTATATTAAAATATTGAAAAATCCGACTGAAAATTATTCCCAGATAAGCTTTACTTTTCGTTTTACAGTAAAATCATTTTCAGAAGGCTCGATTCCTTCGGTAACACATCTGAAAACCACCGGAAGTCCTGTGGCAGCGGAGATTTTTTCTGAAAAATCCGAAGCGTCTTCAACAATCCGTGAGGTTGTCTCATATCCGAGATTAGGATTGTTTACCAGTCCGGTGCATTTTATCCGGCATGCCTGTTCAATTTCACGGAGAAGAGTAACTGTTTCCTCAGCAGAAACGTCAGTGGTACGGTACATATTGTAAACATAGAGCATGTCGTAGTCACCGCTGTACTTTTCGATAGTGTTTCTGTATCTTCCGAGAGCATAGGCACCGGCATCCGATCCGCCGACATCGATAACTGTGTGGTCATGGGAGCGGATAATGCGTTCTATATCAAAGTTCAGAACAGGGATATCAAGATTTGAATTTGCAAAATCAGGTGTAACAACCTCGATGCCTCTTTCAGTCAGTTCATCTCTGAAATCAGCAGTTCTGAAGTATGGATTAACAGTGTCCAGGTCAACAATAGCTGCAGAACCGTGTTCACTGGCCGCACATGCAAGATTAACTGCAAGATTGGTTTTGCCTGATCCGTATTCGCCTGTAATGATAGTAATTTTTTTTAACTGCATCTGTAAATATCCTTCTGTATATGCTTCTGTAAATGAATGTCAGCGCATGAAAATACAGCAAAACCAGCCTTTTCTGCTGACAAAAAATATGTCATATTCCCGTAAAGGGAATATAACACAAAAGCAAATGTTTGAATTTATATTACAATTATAACACATAAAAAAGTAAAGGTCAATAAAAAAATAATAAGATATAATGAACAGTGATTCCGGAAATGACGAAAAAAATTCCCTGCTTTACAGGAAAGTCAGGGAATCTCTGAAATTATTTGCCGATTACTAAATTCTTAAGCAGCACAAGGTCAGTTATGTTTACTTTTTTGTCTCCGTTGAAGTCGAACATAGCCTTTGCGTCATCTGAAAGTTCTTTCTTTCCGTACAGATGCTGAATGAGTCTGAGAACCTGGGCAGCATTGTATACCTTTTCAGGCTGTGTTCCGTCAGGTTCAGTGCCTCCGACAAGAACGCCGTCAGCGTAGACACATACATAGTCACATTTTTCAGCGAGCTCAACACCGCCTACAATGTCATCATAGTCAGGTCCGATGTCCTTTATGCCTTTACGGCTCGGGTCATTTGAAGGATCCCATTTGTCACCGTAGTACATACCGATAATCAGCTGATATTTTTTGTTTGAATTTGCAATTGCATATCCCGGCCATGAAATCTCTATATAGTATATGCTGTCCTTGTATTTTACAGGTTTCGAAAGAACTGCCTCCTTGTCATCAACCTCGGTCTGAACCTGGTCATAGGTTTTCTGGAGTACAAACGAAGAAGGTATATCCTTGTAGTTTTCGAATTCTGAAATGTCAAAGTAGTATCTTACAGAAATGTCATCATGCGGAGTAAGTGAGTCAGTGTTTACGAAGAATGTAAGCTTTGTTGCTCCCGCGCCGTCACCTTCCTCCTGATCAGAGCAGTAGCCTGATACCCAGAAGTTGTCTCCGGAAAAGAGCTCTGTATCATCCGCTTCCTCCTCAGGAGGGAAGTTCTCATCTGGCTTCATGTCAGCAGTTCCGTAACGTGAGTACAGACCTGCGGCAGCGCCGACTATTGCAGCGTTGTAGTCGATTGTAACTTCGTTGTAAATCCAGTCCTTTGTGATGTCGTTGTGCTTGTCATCGGCATCAGGTCCGCCTACGAGTGCGCCGTAGAGAACGTGCCTGTGCTTTGCGGTGTCCTCAGCCATGGTAAGGCCTGAAGCAGCTCTGTGATGAGGAAATTTAGCAGCGTTTTCACTGTAACCAACGACATAGCATCTGTTAATCGGGTTATCACCGATTATGTATTCCATCTGTCCGAGAGCCCAGTCAGAGAATGTGTAGTCCTTGTTTTTAGTGTTGTAAAGGTCTTTACCCTTGTTGTACTTGTCATATACAAGGGCTGTGAACTGTGCAGCAGTGTTGTATCTTGCGGAACCCCATGTGTTGAGCCAGAAATATCCGGCAGGAGTGATTGTTCCTGCGTCACCGTTCATTTCTGCGTTGATTGATTTTGCCTGCATCTTCCAGAAGTCGATTTCCTCGTAAGGGTTTCTTCCGGCTGCCTTGCGGTATTCTTCCTTTACATCAGGATAGATTTCCTGAATTCGTCCGAGAAGAGTTCCCACGCCGTTCCACATGTCGTTCCAGCAGAGAATATATCCCGGAGGAGCGTAGTAGTCTACATATTCGATGCTGTCCGCAATATATCTGTGATCCTTTGTGATGAGATAGAGCCAGCATGCTGCAAAACAGTAGTCATCCTCCCATTTGTTGGAAGTGTAGTATGATTTAGGACCGTCAGCACCGTCGCCGACTGCCTTTTTGTTTTCTGATGCAAAATCAAAGAGTGCCTTTGCATAGTCGAGACATTTGTCGGCGTAGTCAGGGTCAGTGTCTTTGAAGTTATAGTAATTGATTGCCAGAGCTGCTGCACTTTCTGAAACGCAGTCAGTTGTCGGAAGTGCACTTGTGGCAAACCATGCAGGTCTTTCCATTGCGTCGATTTCAGGTGACTGCCAGTATGCATGGTCGATATCACCGTCGCCTACCTGATAGCAGAATGCGATAACCTTTCCGTCCTTGTCACGGAATGTGCTTCTCATGAAGTAATCGCAGAAGTAACGGCAGATAGTTTCGGCGTGTTTGTCCTGACCGGTTTTTTTGTATGCGTCACGGAATTCGTAGTATCCCCAGGAAACTGTT
>DCGK01000012.1 GCA_002315235.1 Ruminococcus sp. UBA1780 | reverse complement strand
TCTCCAACTGGTATATCGGATGGAACGAATACAATATTTCGACCTGTTCGATGGATCATGATCCGTATAAGCTTATTGCTTATCTCTCTGCCAAAAACATGAATTTCAAATATGATGATCACACAAGAAACCTGATTGATGAGATTTTCAATGAGCTTTATACCGTAAACATCGAGGATGTTCGTGAAATCAGAACGGAAGAGCATGAAGAAATCAATGAAGAAGGCGCCGCAGTAACAGTCATCACGTATTACGAATACTACATTTTAAATGTATCAGTCACAGCAAGAGACTGGGACAGCGTAGTAATTCCGAAGCTTGAAGCTTCAAATGCCAAAGACCTTTATGAGCTTCTCTATAATAACAAAGGTAATAAACCAACTCTGTTTTAAGGAAAGGAAGATGCACTTGAAAGCAAATGAAGAACTGCTTGAAAAAGTAGAAAACCGTCTCGCAAAAATCAATGAAGATATTGACTTTGCAGACGAAAAAATCGCTGAGTGGCAGGAACGCAAGCGAAAACTTCTCAGCGAAAAGGAAGCGAATGAAAACAAGCGTATCGTTATGATTGTCAGCATCAATAACATCAGCGGTACAGAACTCAAGGAAATGCTTTCATCAAAGGAAAGTTCGGCAGTAAAACCAGCTCAGAAAAATCCCGTTATTTCAGAAAGGAAAATCGAAAATGAGAATGAAGATGAAGAATAAGATCGCCGGTGCTGCAGCATTTATGCTCAGTGCCTTTTTACTTCCTGCGGTTACAGCTTATGCTGAGGAAACAACAGCTGCCTCTACGGACATTTCAACAGTCACGGATTCTGGTGTTGAAAAAACTGTAATGACAATCAATCCTACAGAACTTCCCGATACTGAAATAACTCCTGAATCAGTAACCGACGATATTTCCGATTCGGAAGCAAAGTTTCCGTCCGGTAACGGTCATCTCCTTGAAGATGTGCTTGACGGAAACGTAAACAGACAGTTTCTGACTATCCAGAGCAAGAACGGAAATACGTTCTATATCATAGTCGATAAGGACGACAAGGGCGGAGAAAACGTTTATTTTATGAATCTCGTTGATGAGTATGATCTCATGGCTTTTGCAGAGGATTTTCCGGAAGAAACAAAGGCAAAAAAGCCGGCAACTACCGAACCTGTTGTAACTGATAAAGGTGGAAAGCCCGTCAGCACAATTCCTGAAACCGATGAAAACGGCGAACCTGTAAGCATTCCTGTTTCAGATCCGGGCGGCAGTAACAATAAGCTTCTCCTGTTAATAGGCATTCTTGTACTCGGCGGCGGTGCGGCATTCTACTTCTTCAAGGTTAAGGGAAAACCAACAAATCAGAAGAAGCCTGATATCGACATCGACGATGATGAGTATGATGACGAACCGGAAATAAATGATAATTCAGACGAATAACGTCAAAAAGTCCCGTTTTTTCGGGACTTGATACATATTTTGATTGACACAGTTATTTTTGATGTGCGAAGTTTGAGATTAAATAATAAAACCCAAAACAGCTGATGCAGACTCAAATGTTCTCCACCAGCTGTTTTGTTTAATCGTTAATTTGTTCGTTATCTTGAAGCGTGGAATGTTCTGGAGATTACGTCAAGCTGCTGTTCTCTTGTAAGGTCAACAAACTTAACTGCGTAGCCGGATACACGAATTGTGAAGTTTGCGTATTCAGGATTTGCCGGGTCCTCCATAATCTTTTCGAGGTATTCCCTGTTGAATACATTCACATTAAGGTGATGTGCACCCTGTGCAAAGTAGCCTTCCATTACATTAACAAGGTTTGAAATACGTTCTGCATCTGTCCTTCCGAGAGCATCAGGATTTACTGTCTGAGTATTTGAAATGCCGTCAAGCGCCCATTCATATGGAATCTTTGCAGTTGAATTCAGTGATGCAATCAGGCCGTTCTGTTCTGCACCGTAGCCCGGATTTGCACCCGGTGCGAAAGGAGCACCTGATTTGCGTCCGTCAGGAAGTGCACCTGTTGCACGTCCGTAGACAACGTTTGAAGTAATTGTAAGAATTGATGTAGTAGGCTCTGAATTTCTGTATGTCTGTCTCTTTTTGATTTTCTTAAGGAATGTATCAAGAAGCCAGATGCCGATTTCATCAGCTCTGTCGTCATCATTTCCATACTTAGGAAATTCGCCTTCAATCTCGTAGTCAAGAGCAATGTTTCTCGCAGTGTCTGTGACATTGCCCTTCTTATCCTTCACCTCAACATCACCGCGGATAACCTTTACCTTAGCATACTTTATAGCTGAAAGTGAATCGATAACATGTGAGAAGCCTGCAATACCTGTTGCAAATGTACGTCTTACATTTGTATCGATAAGTGCCATTTCTGCAGCTTCATAGTAGTACTTGTCATGCATATAGTGAATGATATTGAGTGTATTTACATAAATACCGGCGAGCCATTCGAGGATTACATCATATTTTCTGATTACCTCGTCATAATCGAGATACTCTGAAGTTACCGGCTGGTAAGCAGGAGCAATCTGTCTGCCGAGTTTTTCATCTATGCCTCCGTTGATTGCGTACAGGAGAGCCTTTGCAAGGTTTGCACGTGCACCGAAGAACTGAATTTCCTTACCTGTCTGTGTAGCTGATACGCAGCAGCAGATGCTGTAGTCATCTCCCCAGACCGGCTTCATAACATCATCAGACTCATACTGGATTGAGCTGGTTTCAATTGAAATCCTTGCTGCATATTTCTTAAAATTTTCAGGAAGAGACTTTGAGTACAGAACTGTAAGGTTCGGTTCAGGTGAAGGGCCCATATTTTCCAGAGTATGAAGGAAACGATAATCACTTTTTGTGACCATGTGACGTCCGTCAACCCCAGAACCGCCTACTTCAAGTGTTGCCCATACAGGATCACCTGAGAACAGGTCATTGTACGACGGGATGCGGGCAAATTTAACCATTCTGAACTTCATAACAAGATGATCAATGAGTTCCTGTGCTTCTGATTCTGTTATTTCTCCGTTTTTCAGATCACGCTGGATATAGATGTCAAGGAATGTTGATATACGACCTACTGACATTGCAGCACCGTTCTGTGTCTTGATAGCAGCAAGGTATCCGAAATAGAGCCACTGTACTGCTTCGCGTGCATTCCCTGCAGGCTGTGAAATGTCGAATCCGTAGATTTCAGCCATCTTCTTCATTCCCTGAAGAGCCTTGATCTGATCCGAAATTTCTTCTCTGAGACGGATAACTTCGTCAGTCATTGTACCGTCTCCGGTATTCTGCCTGTCTGCTTCCTTCTCTCTGATAAGAAAGTCAATACCATAGAGAGCTACTCTTCTGTAATCGCCTACGATACGTCCGCGGCCATATGTATCAGGAAGTCCTGTTACAATGTGACTGTTTCTTGCTGCTCTGATTTCAGGTGTATAGGCATCGAAAACTCCCTGGTTGTGAGTCTTGTGATATTCATTGAAAATCCGGTCAAATTCAGGATTTACCTTATATCCGTAGCTTTCTGCTGCCTGCTGTGCCATTCTGATACCGCCGTAAGGCATGAATGCTCTCTTGAGAGGCTTGTCAGTCTGTAAACCAACTACTTTTTCGAGTCCCTTCAGGCTTTCGTCAATATAGCCGGGACCGTATGCAGTAAGACTTGTAACAACTTCTGTTTCGCAGTCAAGTACACCGCCTTTGTTTCTTGCTTCAATCTGAAGTGCCTTAAGCTTATCCCAGAGTTTTTCTGTAGATTCCGCAGGACCTTCAAGGAATGATTCATCTCCGTCATATGGAGTATAGTTCATCTGGATAAAATCTCTTACATTGATTTCATCCTTCCAGAGACGACCTTTAAAACCGTTCCATTGTTCAAAATTTTTCATACAATTTACCCCCTGTTTAGTTAATACAATATACTTTGAATGTTTTTCAGGATAAGGGATTTTGTTATTCTGTCTCCTCTTATCTTCTGATATTATAGTGAACGTCAAATTTATTTTGACGTTCACTATATTTATTGCGTTATCAATAATATATCATATTTTAATGTGGCAGTCTGTGACTAAGTCATACTGGAGAAAAAATTTTTATAGTAAAAAACAAATGAAACGGTCGTTAACTATCAGAGGATGTGCTGGGCACTATAATTTTCCGGTGACATCATTTAATATCAGTTGAACACTATTTTTAAAAGTGATATAATATATCTTATAGTGAACGTAAAACTCTTTTTGACGTTCACTATTAGCAGATATGCACGGAGATGACGTAGGCGGTCTTTCATTACTCACGAAGTGAGTAATAGAAACGACCTCTGCAAGGCCTGCTAAAGAAGGCAAGCCGCAGGCGCAGACTGATTTCCGCAGGCTACTGCTGTCATCGGATTTGCAAGGCAATATAAATATAATAATTATAGTGAAAGTCATATTTATTTTGACGTTCACTATATATTCATGAAAGAAGGGGCTATATGAAACAGATTATTGAGTCACTACCGTTTTATGAAAAGCTCAGTTCATCCGAAAAAGAGCTGACTGCATCTTCAGCAGTAATTCACAGATACGAAAAAGGTCAGATGGTTCATACGTGCGGCCAACAGTGCGTGGGACTGGTATACGTTATTTCCGGTGACCTGAGACTGTTTCTGCTCTCAGACGAAGGCAGGGAAATTACACTTGTTCATATACTGGACGGCCAGACCTGTGTTCTTGCGGCTTCATGCGTTATGTCACAGATAACATTTCACTCAGAACTAACCGCAGCCAAAGATACAGAGCTTCTGATTCTGCCGGTTCCTGCTTTTTCAAAAATCATGAAGGAAAACGTCTATGTGAGATGTCAGATGTATGAGAATTCAGCCAAAATATTCTCTGACACAATGTGGGTTATACAGGAAATTCTGTTTCACAGTATTGACAGAAGAGTAGCATCATTTCTCATTGAGGAATATGAAAAGACAGGTTCTGAAACTCTCTTAATCACTCAGGAAAATATTGCGGTGGAAATTAGTACTGCACGTGAAGTCGTTGCAAGAATGCTGAAGCGTTTTGTCACTGAAGGTCTTATTCAGAACCAGCGCGGAAAAATAATTCTTACAGATATAAGTGCGCTGGAAGAAATCGCGGAATAACGGAAAATATGAAGACAGCATGTGCGTCAGCACAGCCTTATACAATCACGCAGTTTGATGAAGCACTTGCAAGAATACTGCTCTCACAGATTATCGTCCATAGCTTTTAACTTATTGTAAACGCATTAAATAAAT
>DCGK01000009.1:526-4081 GCA_002315235.1 Ruminococcus sp. UBA1780 | reverse complement strand
CGTAAATGACCACCTTCAGTCCTTCATTGAACTGTGCTCCGTTGATTTCTTCAAAATTCATAATATTCTCCTTTCTCAGAACTGCCCTGCTGTCCAAGTCTGCTGAACGGGCGGTTCTGGTTTAACTATTGTATCATTAACGGAATAACCGTCTTCGATGATAATACTGCACTCATCGCCTGTGGAAACTCTTGTCGCAATTGCCTGCAAGCCTTCTGCTTCAAGCCACTTTCCAAAATCTGCAAGTGTTTCAGAATCCATCTGTTCAAGCTTGTCAAGAAGTACAAATCCGCATTCAGGATTGAGTCGGCGGACAATGGCTGTTGCAACTCTAAGTTGTTCAGATCCGCTCATATTGTCCCACTTCTGACCGTTGAAAGTAAGTTCACCATTTTCAACTGAAAGCCCTGCAAGTGGTAAATCAGCACCTTGTAAGAGGTCATACTTTTCATTGCGGATTGCTTCAAGATTTTCAGTTAATGCAGCATACTGATTTGCATAACCCTTTGCTTCTTCCTCAGCCTTTTCCCTGTCAAGATTTGCACGGACTTTTGCGTTGATTTCATCAATTTCAGCAATGCTCTTTTCAAGTTCTGCGGTTGATTCATCAATAAGGTTTTCTGCTGACTTTGATGCTTCCAGTGCATTTGACTGTGCCTGTGCAAAGATTCTTTTTGCTTCATCAAGCTTCTGTCTTGCCTGTTCAAGCTCATAGTCGTACTTTGCTTTAAGCTGTCTCTTACGCTGATTCTCACCATTACGGGCAAGTATTTCCTGCTGTCTGCTGATGAGTTCAGATGCCGTAACAGGGATTTCAGGAACATTTTCATAAACTACCATTTCTTTTGCGAATTTAGCTTTCTGGTCTGCAATCTGTCCTATTGTTCTACGCTTGTTATAGGTTTCAGTTTCAAGATGTTCCAGTTCTGCAAGCTTGTCCCCCACTCCGATAATCTGGAGCAGAATGTTAGCTTTTTCCTTGTTCGTGCTGTTCAGGAACTGTGGAAGGTCAAGTGCGAGCGTTTCGATAAAGCTGTTGAGGAGCTGCTGTCCTGATTTGTTTCCGTATGGGTCAACAACCTTTAACGCACTGTTCTTTCCCTTACGCTCAACAACGATACCGTTACTGAGTGTTATTTTCATGTTAGGCGGCATAAGTGAGGTTTCATTCTGGGCTTTTGATGGACGGTATTTCTCGCCTCCGAGAGCCCAGCAGATAGCATCAAGTACAGAAGTCTTTCCCTGACCATTCTTTCCGCCGATGATTGTAAGACCATTCGGCGAAGGTTCAAGTGCTACCGCCTTGATTCTCTTGACGTTCTCAATTTCCAGAGTGTTGATTTTTACTGACATTTAGGTTATACTCCTTTCATTTTTTCGGCTGACTGCCTTGTAAGTGTGATTATCATTTCAAGCTTGTCACAGACAAGCTGACGTTCAGATGCTGTCATAGCAGCTTTATTCTGTTCAGCGAAGGCGGTTAAGCTACGCATTGCATCAACAGTGCTTTTCATATATGCTTTAAAAACATCAAGTATCGGAGTGCTGTGAGATACATTCTGAGAAGCATTTTTAACGCTTTCAAGTTCTTTCTGCTGTTCGGCAAGCTGTTTTTTCAGTTCTTCGATTTTGGAAGTATCTTCAAAAACCTCATGCGGACGATTTTCAAGTTCCTTTATCTGTCCTTCAAGTTCTGCCAGCTTTTCTTCCTGAGCATTCTTTTCCTCAACAAGAGCAAGATTCTTTTTGAAAAGCTCCTGTTTCTTCTGCTTGAACTCTGTTTCCGCCTGCTCTTTTTCGGCTTTCAAGCTGTCAATCTTCTCTTTCAGTTCCTTAACAGTAGTGCTTTCAAGGTCAACTGTCTGCTGGATTTCTTCACGCTGAGGTTCGTCGAGTGTTGCAAGGAGAGAAAGTTTTGTCATCCCAATTTGTACACTTGAGTGTACAAAATCTTCTGAAAATTTTTCTGCAACAAGAATGTATTTATATGCCTGACAGTGCTTTATACCGACCTCGTTTTCGGCATATTCATCAAAATTTTTGTAACCCAGCTCCTTATAAAGCTTACCGTCACGCATTTCTTTCAGTCCCTTGCAAACCTCATAAAGATTCTGCTGAGCAAGTTGTGCTGATACCTTGATTCTGCGGTCAAGGTCAACCGCTTTCGTGTATTCTGCTGTTAATTCATTCATGCTGTTCCCTCTCAATCTTTTCGTCTGTGTCAAAATCGTGGATAAACTTAGCTGCTCCCTGATACACAATCAATGCCGCTGTCTCAATTGATACATCAGTGACGGATGAAAATATCTTTGCAATAGACATCATAGCTAAAACGCACTCTGCGGTAATATCCTCACCTGTTCCTGTAGCTGTTGTCACTGCGTTCACTTTTCTACCAACTTTTAATTCAATCATGCCGATTTCCTCTCTTTCTTTTCAAATATTGTATTCAGATAGTTTATATATATCTGTACCAGTTCAGCGACTTCGGGAGTCGGATCACAGTTTCGGTTCCCTCGCACCTGGATAATTGTGCCGTCTGTGCTTACTTCCATTGTGTAATACGACACATCAGGCTTGTCCGCTGTTCTGATAAACATGATGTGCAGTTTTCCGTTAGCGTGTCGTTCAGCGTAACCGCCGACGCAGTGATGCAGTTCTTTCCCCTCTGCCACTATCTCATTGATACTCTCAGGCTGTCTTATAAACAAATTCCCGAAAGTAAATTCAAGCTTTCTGCGTTCATCATAATGCTGTCTGAATTTTTTTCTTGCTTCTTCGCTTGCCTTGTATTTTATCATTTCTGACAAACGCTCATGCATCTGCTGAAAGTGATGCGGCATACTGATTGCAGTATCGTGCATATTATAATTCAACGTCTTGCACTGGTGTATGTAGTCACGAAAATCTAATGCAGATACCTTGTTATCGGTAAGATACTTTACCAGTCTTATCGGACTCAGACCTGTTGCAGAACTGAACATATCCGCTGTTCCAACTTCATAACCGAAATAATTCGCAAGTTTCAACAAGTCTTCAGGTTGTAGCTTTGGAAACGCTTCCTTGAACCTGATATATCTGTCATAAATTTCTTCCTGACCTTTCAGAAGCTTAAATTCTGAATGTGTCAGACCTAACATTTTCAACAGGTTATTTGACTTCCAGTTTATATGTGGGTTCACTTCAAGTCGGGGCTGTGTTCCGTAAAATCCATAATATTCATCATGTATCAGATGACTGTAATTCGATTTGATGATATATTCCACATTAGGATGTTTGCAGTACAGACCTAAAAACTCAATGAACAACAGTGAACTATGCTGATTATACGGTGCATATTTCATACAGCTGTTTTTGATTACTTCATGATTTAACACGGCATAACTGTTATCAAAATTTTTTCCGTACTGTACCTGACAGAAAACAGGCTCTCTGAAATCAGAACGTATATGCCATTTATCACTATAATCAGTTCCGTATCTCACTCTGCCGTCTTCTGCAAACACATAACGCTGACGCTCAGCAATTTTCCCATTAGCATATCTGTGATAGCAC
>DCGK01000009.1:0-496 GCA_002315235.1 Ruminococcus sp. UBA1780 | reverse complement strand
CTTCCTGCCTAATCAGGAAGATTACAAAATTCATTGCTCCTCTGCCTTTCATATTCTCCATACACCAATGCGGAACAGGTGGGAAACAACTCAGCAGTGCTTCTTTTCTCTCCTTCTTCATGGCATACCTCAGAAGTCAAGTAAACTGTCAAGCGACAGGTCGAAGCTGTTCTTTGTCATTGTGATGGGCGGTTCTTCGCATTTGTTATCTCCGATAAGGTCAATCTGCATCGAGAAATGCACTTCCGCAGTCGAGAAGTAGAACTTCACTGCTCTGCTGTATGTGTCGAAGTCGGAACAGCTCCGTCCCATACCCTTACACACGTTGTCAAGGCATTCCTGAAAGCTCTTGCCTGACTGCTCAACAGCCTGCTCAAACTCAGGTTCCTGTTCACAGAACAGCTTCAAAGCCTTGGCTGTTTCTGTTGCAACAGCCTGCTGATACTGTCCCTTGATACCTCTGGTATCGAAATATTTTTCCTTGTCCATTTGACTT
>DCGK01000063.1 GCA_002315235.1 Ruminococcus sp. UBA1780 | reverse complement strand
ATCACTGACGATGCGGCTGCTTCTGTTTTACGAATTATTTGTTCATGAGTTTTCTTGCGACCTTCAGAGCTGCCCTGAAATAAAGCGGACGCAGATCCCTGTCGGCTTCCTTCAGCATTCTGCGGATTTCGATGTGCTGAGGACAGTGCTGTTCACATTTTCCGCAGTTTACGCATTTACTGGCAAATCCCGGATCACTGCGCATACCAACGTTCTGCGCAAATTCCATTCTGCCGGCCATTTTTTTATTTTCCATGTACATAAGGTTATAGTAGTAAAATGTGGCCGGAATATCTACGCCCTTAGGACACGGCATGCAGTAGCGGCATCCTGTGCATCCTACTTTTTCGCGTTCCTTTATGATTCTTTTTATTTCTTCAATTGTGTTAAAATCTGATTCCGTAAAGCTGCCGGCATCGGTTTCAGAGGCTATTCTTACGTTTTCCTCAACCATTTCGACAGAGTTCATTCCCGAAAGAACACATGTTACGCCCGGCTGGTCCCAAAGCCAGCGAAGTCCCCATTCAGCAGGTGAATAGTTTCTGCCGGATGCCTTCATTGCTTCCTTTGCCTTTTCAGGTATATTTACAAGCTTTCCGCCTCTGAGCGGCTCCATTATAATTACCGGTATGCCCTTTTCAGCAGCGGCTTCAAGTCCGCGTCTGCCTGCCTGAGTGTGTTCGTCAAGATAGTTGTACTGTATCTGACAGAAATCCCAGTCGTATGCATTCAGAATTTCAAGGAACATTTCTGTCTGTCCGTGATAGGAAAAACCGATGTTTTTAATGCTTCCGTCCTTTTTATGCTTTTCTATCCATTCGAGAATACCGAGTGATTTAAGATTTTCCCATTCGGCAATATCAGTAAACATATGCATAAGATAGTAGTCGATATAGTCAGTGCGGAGACGTGAGAGTTCTTCGCTGAATGTCTTGTCAATAGCTGCAGGAGACCGCATTATGTACTGAGGAAGCTTGGTAGCAATATAAACTTTGCTTCTAAGGTTGTTTTTTTCGAGAAATTTTCCGAGAAGCTCCTCACTGCCCGGATATATATATGCAGTATCAAGATAGTTTACGCCCTTGTCAATTGCTGCAAGGAGTTCCTTTTCTGCCTTGTCATAATCAATAGCGGTTCCTTTTTTTGTGAATCTCATACAGCCAAAGCCGAGCTGTGAGATCTGATTTCCGTATTTGTCGTTTCTGTATTTCATTAATAACCTCCTGAGTTATGACTGTGACAGCTGTTTCGACTGAAGCTGTTTTTTAGGTAAATATATCATATTTATTGAAAAATGTCAATGCATTCTGCTAAGCAAAATCCGGCTGCCATATATCGTTCATATATTACTTTTTCTGCATTAATGTTGTTACTATAGTTTAATTTGAAAAATATCTGACGATATATACTATTGTCAGATTATGTGCGTCAGGCACTATACAGAATTAAAATCAAAAACGGAGGAACAATAAAATGAGAAAAACGACTGCATTTATACTCTCACTTTCACTGGTCGCTTCAGCTGTGCTGATTTCAGCACCGGATATTTCAGAAAGGATAAGTGCTGCTGAGAAGGTAAGCGGTGACCTTAACGGTGACGGTGTAATAGATTCGACTGACCTCAGGAGTATGTTCAGTTTCTTTTTCGGAACACAGAAGGAAAGCAGTTCTGAAATTCCTGATATTAACGGTGACGGTAAGGTCAACATTCTTGACTGTATCGGATACAGAAGAAAAGCTGTTCAGACACAGGAGATGAAGGATTTTACTGTTAAGGACGGCGTTCTTGTAAAGTACACCGGCAGGTCGAAGGTAGTTGAGATTCCGGAAAATGTTACAGCGATTGCAGACCGTGCATTCTGGAGCAATCAGGATATAGAAGCTGTTTATATTCCGGGAACTGTAAAAACCATCGGTGACTCGGTTTTCTGGAGCTGCAGTGCGCTTGAATTTATAGACATTGCGGAGGGTGTTGAGGAGCTTGGCACAACTATATGCTGGAGCTGTGCCGAACTTAAGGATGTAAATCTTCCTTCAACAATAAAAAAATATTCTCAGTATGATACTTTTGGTACATGTGAAGAACTGAAGCTTCATATTCCTGCAGGTTCGGAAGATTCAGCTGTGGGAAAAATAGCAAAGAGCACTCATTATTCAGGTGAATACGGTACGCCGGTGCCGTGTGACAATACTCCTGCACAGTATCAGCCAAGAGACAAGTCACGTGCAATTCTGGCTGAACAGTATTCAAACGGAAAGTTTACAGAATTTATTATACCTGAGGGAACTGACTTTATCAGTGCAAATGCATTTGAGTACTGCAAGATGCTTAAAAGCGTATTTATTCCTGAATCAGTTAAGGAAATAGCAGGGGAGGCGTTTGAGTACTGCGAAGGACTTACTCAGGTCTACATCGCAGAAGGCTGTGAAAAACTGGGAGACGGTGCATTTGAATACTGCCGTGCACTTACGGACATCACTATTCCTGCAAGTGTAAAGTCAATGAGAAGGTCGACGCTTAATTACTGCAGTCCTTCACTTACTGTTCACTGTCCTGCAGGTTCATATGCTGAAAGCTTTGCAAAGGAGTATAAAATAAAATACGACAACAATGTTGACAGTCCTGAAAAACACAGACCTTCTGCACCTGCAGTAACAACAGGTCCTTCAGCTGTCACAACAACGGTAAAGCCGGCGGTGACAACCGTTAAACCTGTAACTACAGCTAAGCCGGCTGTTACAACAGTAAAGCCGGTAACAACGGTAAAACCAGCCACAACAACAGTAAAGCCGGTAACAACGGTAAAACCAGCCACAACAACAGCGAAGCCGGTAACAACAGTAAAACCAGTTACAACAGCAAAACCGGTAACGACAACAGCAAAACCAGTTACCACAGCACCGACGGCAAAGCCGTTCAGCCTCAGTACTGCAGCAAAGTTTGAGCTTTCCTCTTCAAGTCTCCATAACGGTGTCTGGGATACAGTTATTTCATGCACTGAGTACGGTTCAAACAAATCACCGCAGCTTTCATGGGATGCAGTTGAAGGTGCCGGAAGCTATGTAATTTACATGGTTGATACATCAGCCGGAAACTGGATGCACTGGAAGTCATCAGGTGTTACGTCAACAAATCTTTCAGAGGGCTGGGCTAAGCGAGGAGAGTACATAGGACCATATCCGCCGTCAGGTACACACCGCTATGAAATCTATGTATTTGCAGTAAAGAATTCACCTTCTTCACTGAAGGGCACGTTTGATGACGAAAACAGAGATTTTACATCAGTCATCAAGTTCCTTGACATTAATTCAGACGGTACTTCCGGAAACATTATTTCATACGGAAAGATTTCAGGTACATACAAAAGCGGACAGAAATAAACTGAACCACCCAGCGGATGACGTAAATACGTTGTCTGACGGGTGGTTTTTACTGTTGAATTACAGTTTCGTTTATAGTAACTCTGAATTTGAAATTATTGGTAACTGTTCAGGACGTATAGAATTAAAGTGGTCTTTAAATCAGTA
>DCGK01000023.1 GCA_002315235.1 Ruminococcus sp. UBA1780 | reverse complement strand
TTAAAAGCAGAGCTTTGAACAGCACGGAGGATGTACACTGTCTTTACAGGCTGTGGATATTCTCCTGCTGAACTAAAGCAGTTCTTCTGATTGCCTCTGCCTGATAACAGCAGAGCTCTGAATAAACATAAACGGCCGGTTCTGAGTTTTTCAGAACCGGCCTGATTTTTTTATCTTATGTTTACCTGCTGTATTCTATAACCTTTACAGGACATTTTTCAGCACATGCCCCACAGTCGGTACATTTTTCATAGTCGATTGAAGCATGGAAATCAGTAACTGTAATGGCACCTGCCTCGCATGTCTTTTCGCACATTTTACAGCCGATACATCCGTTTTTGCAGTTAAGCTTTGTGACCTTGCCGTTGTCACCGGAAGAACATCTTACAACTGTTTTGGCTGACTTGGGTTTCAGTGTTATAAGGTGATTAGGACATACCGCAGCACACTGGCCGCATCCCACGCAGATGTCAGGATTAATATGAGCAATGTCATTTACGATGGTAATACCGTTGTATTCGCAGACCTGAGCACAGTCACCGAAACCGACACATCCGAATGAACATGTGCTGTTTCCGGAATAAAACCTTTTTACAGAGGCGCAGGTACGGATACCTGTAAAGTTGTATCTTATGCCTGTTGCATTGCAGTCGCCGCTGCAGTGAAGCACAGCTGTCAGTGCTTCCACGTCGCCGGCTTCAGTACCGGTGATTTCAGCAATTGCCTTTGCAGTGTCCGCACCGCCGGGACGGCAGAGATTTGCAGGTGCTCCTTTTGTTATGACTGCATTTGCATAGTCACCGCATCCGGCATATCCGCATGCGCCGCAGTTAGCCTGAGGGAGTATCTCACTTATTTTTTCTATTCTCTCGTCTGTTTTAACTTCAAATATTTTTGAGGCCACAGTGAGAAGAATTCCGGCGATGAGACCTATTACGGCAAATACAGTTACCGGAAGAATATATGTTTCAAACATTTTATTTAACCTCCTTCATTAATCAGTTTCCGAGACCGGAAAAACCGAGAAAGCTGAGTGAGAGGATGGCAGCCGCGATAAGTGTTGCCGGAACGCCTTTGAAGGTTTCAGGTACATCAGCTTCCTCAACTCTTGAACGGACACCTGAAAATATGAGGAGAACCATCATAAATCCGAGACCGGAGAATAATGCATTAACAAGTGACTGGCCAAATCCGTATTCGTTGTCAATGTTGAGAATTGTAAGACCGAGAACAGCACAGTTTGTTGTAATAAGCGGAAGATATACGCCGAGAGCACTGTAAAGAGGAGGCATAAGCTTTTTCATTGCTGTTTCAACAAGCTGAACAAAAAGGGCAATGATTAAAATGAACGCGATTGTTTTCAGATATGTGATTTCAAGCGGAACGAGAATAAGATGATAGATAGGGTAGGTAACCGCTGCTGCGCATACCATGACAAATGTTACTGCAGCACCCATTCCGAGACTTGATGAAGCCTTCTTTGAAACACCGAGGAAAGGACATATACCCATGAACTTTGAAAGTACAAAGTTGTCTGTGAGGAGAGCTGCAAGCATAATAGCGAATAAACCCTTCATTATCTTGCACCTCCTTCAGAATGACATGATGAACAGTCGCCGTTTGCCGGACAGCTGCTGCATCCGATTTCCTGCGGAGGCTTTTTGTCTGAAAGTTTGTTTACCAGTGCGATGATGCATCCGAGAACGAAGAATCCACCTGCAGGAAGAATGAAGAGTGTCATTGTCTGGAAGTAAGGAATTTTGATTCCGAACCATGTACCGGCACCCATGATTTCACGTACTGATGCCATAAGTGTAAGTGCTCCGGTAAATCCGAGGCCCATTCCCAGAGCATCCATAATGGAAGGGAGAACCCTGTTCTTGCTTGCGAACATTTCGGCACGGCCGAGAATAATACAGTTTACCGTGATAAGTGAAAGGAAGGTTCCGAGACTCTTGTAAAGTGAAGGAATATAGCCCTTCATAAGCATTTCTATGAGAGTAACAAAACCTGCTATGATAACAATGTAGCACGGAAGCTTTACTGATTTCGGAATAACGTTTTTGAGAAGGGAGATTACTATGTTTGAACCAAGAAGAACAAATGTAGTGGCAAGTCCCATTCCGATTCCGTTGAATGCTGTTGTCGTGACAGCAAGCGTAGGACACATTCCGAGGAGACCTACAAGAGTAGGATTTTCTTTTATAAGTCCTTTGGTAAATTCAGCGTAATTACTCATTGATGATTTCCTCCCTGTGTTCCTGATATGCCCTGAGAGCAGTATTTACAGCGTTTTTCATACCCTTTGATGAGAAGGTTGCGCCTGTCAGTGCCGTGAATTCGTACTGGTCATCCCTGACACCGATAAACTGCTTTACAAAGTCTGTGTTATCCCTAACATTGGTTCCGAGTCCCGGAGTTTCACCAAGTTCAATGAAGCTGATTCCTTCAACTCCGCTGTCTGAAACGCCTACAAGAACATGAATACCGTTCTTTGCATAGCCGTTTGCGATTACTTCGAATGAAACCTGCTTTTTGTCATTAACGATTACTGAAGTGATTCCTTCATAGGTGAGAACTGTACCGTCCTCGTTTTTGAGCATTGTGTAGTTGTCTTCTCCGTATATTTCCTCAAGACCTGTAAGGAGAGCGTCAGTGATAACGCCTGTTGTATCAACGTAGGTTGCATTGTAGACAATTATCAGGAGTGCTGAAACAACTGTGCAGATAACAGTCAGTACAAGAGGTCCTTTTATTTTACTGAGCATTTTTTGTGACCTCCTTTTCCGGCTTCAGTGCACCGAGAGGTGTTGTCTTTGTGAACATGTCGATGTACGGTGTGAGAATGTTCATAAGGAGAATTGAGAAAGAAACACCTTCAGGATAGCTTCCGAACTTTCTTATGATAAATGTAATGACGCCGCAACCGATACCAAAAACAATTTTTCCCTTGTTTGTTACAGGTGTAGTTGCGTAGTCAGTTGCCATAAAGAATGCACCGAGAAAAAGACCGCCTGCGAGAATCTGATACATCACATCTCCGCCGCTTACAAGTGTAAGAAGAGCAACAGTTCCGATAAATGCGGCAGGAGCGGCAGGGGAGATAACCTTCTTAACCATTAGGAAAATACCGCCGATAAGAAGTGCAAGTGCAGATGTTTCCCCCAGACATCCGCCTGTGTTTCCAAGAAACAGTGACATCAGAGAAGCATCACCTGATACAAGAGGAGTAGGCCCTGTAAGTACAGTGTTTGAATTTACAATTACACTTGTGTCAGAAGCAAGACCGGGTTTCCAGTACTGAGGCAGTGCCCATGTTGTCATGCTTCCTGTGAAAGAAATCATAAGCACTATACGTGCTGTGATTGCAGGATTGGCAAAGTTCTGACCGATTCCTCCGAACAGCTGCTTTACAATGACTATTGCCACAAAGCTGCCCAGAACTGCCATCCAGAACGGAAGTGTAACAGGAAGGTTAAGAGCGAGAATTACGCCTGTAACAGCAGCACTCAGGTCGCTGATGGTCTGCTCTCTTTTCATTGCCCTTCTGCAGATATATTCAAACAAAACCGAGGATGCTGTACATACAGCTGTAAGGGCAAGAGCTCTGATTCCGAAAAATACCGCTGCTGCAATTACTGCCGGAACAAGAGAAATAAGTGCCAGACTCATGATTTTTCTGGTTGTCACATCTGAATTGCGGTGAGGTGACGGGGAAATTATAAGATTATTCAAAGTAATACCTCCGGTTTATTATTTTTTCTTAGGAAGAAAAGCTTTTGCAAGCTGGTTTGTTTCTGCAAGTTTTCTGTTTGCCGGACAGACGTAGGTACACGCACCGCAGTTCATGCATAATCCGAGTTTAAGTGACTGAAGAGCGGCTGTATCCTTTCTTTTGTAAGCCTTTTCTATTTCAAGAGGCATAAGGTTCATAGAGCATGCGCGTACGCATCTGCCGCATCTGATACAGGCCGTAGTAACAGGCTCTGTATAATCACTGTCAGCCAGGAATGAGTTGCTGGTTTTAACGACAGGAGTTTCTGCGTTTATAAGACATGCTCCCATCATAGGACCGCCGGCTATAAGCTTTTTAACATTTTCCGTGTCGGTTTCAGCAAATTTAAGCAGTTCGCTTACCATCGTTCCTATAGGAGCGATTACATTGCACGGCTTTCCGACTGCAGAACCTTCAACTGTGATTCTTCTGTTTACAAGCGGAACGCCGGTCTGTGTGTATTTGTAGATAAATGCAGCTGTGGAAACGTTCATTACAATGACCTTCTGGTCTGAAGGAAGCTGACCTTCCATAACCACTCTGCCCGTAGTGCTGTGAATAAGTACCTTTTCAGCACCCTGCGGATAGGTTGAAGGAAGCTGGTATACTTCAATCTCAGGTTCATTGCCGGTAAGCTTTCTGAATTCTGCAATTGCATCCGGCTTGTTGCTTTCGATAGCAAAAACAGCCTTTGGAATGCCTAGATACTTCATGACAAGTCTGATACCGCCAAGTACATTTTCCGGTCTTTCAATCATCTGACGATAGTCTGATGTGATATACGGCTCGCATTCAGCGGCATTGATTATAAGAGTATCGATTTCGCCTTTTGGGTTAAGCTTGATATGTGTCGGAAATCCGGCACCTCCGAGTCCGCAGATACCGCTTTCCCTTACTGCTTTTATAAAGCTTTCCCTGTCAGTGATTTCCGGCGGTGTGCATTCGCAGAGAGTCTGCTGTCCGTCTGTTTCGATTTCAACCGCCTTGCAGACCATGCCGTTTATAAGACGGTAGTCACTTACATCCTTTACAGTTCCTGAAACACTTGAGTGTACCGGTGCTGAGAAAAACGCATCGGTGTCACCTATTTTCTGTCCCACAAGGACTGTGTCTCCTTTTTTTACAAGCGGAGTACACGGAGCACCCATATGCATTGACATAGGAATTTTTACATATGCGGGAACCGGCAGTCTGACTGCTTCTATGCCTGCTGTATTTTTGGAGTGATTAAGTCTGATACTGTTTAGTCTGTGCATTAATTATATAACTCCTTTCGTAAAAGCGTTACTTCATTTCATTAAATACAAGTGAATCGCTTTTGAAAATATTTCCCTGTTTATCTATAGCTATTATTCTGAATTTGTCAGAATTGAGATATTTGTCAAGATTATCTTTTCCTTCTGTAAAAATAAGTGTGGAAAGAAAGTCTGACTCGGTTCCGCTGTCGCAGAATACCGTTACTGATGAAAGACCGGTGTCAGACGGAAATCCGGTTCTGAGGTCAAGAATGTGATGATATGAAACGCCGTCAATTTCAGTGAATCTTTCATAGTCACCTGAGGTGGAAACAAAACACGGAGTTATCTCTGCTGTACCGGCAATACTGTCCCGGTCTGCCTTTACAGCACATCTGAATATGCGTTCTTTGTCAGAGCTGTACAGGAGAGTGGTTGAACCTGTTGAAACAACTGCATACTCCGGACCGGTTTCTGCGCAGAAACTGTAAACACGGTCAAGGGCAAAGCCTTTTGCAAGAGCTCCCGGATCAACTGATGTGCCGTTGATAAGTTCAGCATTATTTCCGTTTAGTATGATGTTATTTTTTCCTGCGTACTGCAGATACTCATTAATTTCCGTTTGTTCAGGCAGTCTTCCTTCCTGAAGTCTGTCATGCCAGAGCCGGATGAGATTTCCGGAGGAAATATCCACTCCGTATCCGTAGATACTGTTAAGCCTTTCAGATTCTTTGAGTAATTCAGCGAGTTCATCACTGCACTGTGCACTTTTGCTGCTGTTGAGCAGTGACAATTCGGAGTCTTCACTGTAAATGTCAAATTTTCCGGAAATATCTGTTATTATTTTTTTTATTTCATCACAGTTGTTTTCACTGGACCTTACCGAGACCAGTGTATCGAGAGAAAAAAATGTACTTGTATAATCACTTTTATTGTGATAAAATAGATAAAGCAGTCCGGAGACAAGTATCAGAATCATAATTGAGATTAATGCTTTTTTTCTGATTTTTTTCACTCCCTGACTGCATGACCGGATGTTAAGGAAACACTGATTAAGTCTGGCGTACATAATATGCAAGTTGAATGTATGTCAGGCAGAAGATGTGATTTAATCAGCGTTCCCTCAATAAATTGTGGTAAAAGTCAAACTCATTTCTGATGTTTGCCGCATCTATAATTATACCCCACTGCGGTGGTTTTGTAAAGAATATTTTTTAGTATTTCGGACGGAGGATACGCGATTTGAAGGGCTACAGAATTTATATTATAAGGCACGGAAAAACAGAAGCAAACGAAAAGGGAATATACATCGGAAGAACAGATTTTCCGCTTTCTGAATCAGGAAAGAAGGAGCTTACCGACAAGCTTGATGAGTATGAGTATCCCGGCGTTGAACGTGTGTATATGAGTCCGGCAAAGAGATGCACAGAGACAGCGGATATACTTTTCAGTGACCGTGAGGGAATAGTGGTTCATGACCTCAGGGAGCTTGACTTCGGAGAGTTCGACGGAAAGAGTGTTGACGAACTTATTAACAGAGATGACTACAAGGAATGGCTAAAGGGCGGAATAGAAAATTCGCCTCCGGGAGGCGAGTCGCTCTCAGACATGATTACAAGGGTATATGCAGCTCTTGACAGAATTATAATAAACATGATGAGCGAGGAATTCAACTCAGCGGCTATAGTAACTCATTCCGGAATTATTTCAAACATGCTTGCCTGCTTCGGACTTCCTAAGTACCAGCCAAATGAAATAACATGTGAACCGGGAGAAGGCTTTGAGATTCTTGTAACAGCTCAGATGTGGCAGCAGGCTCAGGCATTTGAAATTCTCGGACGTGCCCCTTTCCTCAGATAAATGAAACTGACTTTTAAAAATGACAGAGACGAACCTGTAAATCTTCAGTTTTTCCTTCAGAAGGAAAACGGGGTTTCAAGACGTCTTATAACCAGGCTGAAGCGTCAGCACATGGGAATCACATGTGAAGGAAAACTTATACGTACAGTTGATGACGTGCCTCCGGGCGCTGAAGTTGTTCTTGACATAACAGATGAAAACGAAATAGTTCCTAACAGTGAACTTAAGGTCCCCGTTGTATTTGAAAATGATTCAGTGATTGTTTTTGACAAGCCGCAGGGGATGCCGGTGCATCCGTCCATGAACCACTATGAGGATACACTTGGAAATTATTTTTCAGCTCTTTATCCTGAGCTGACGTTCAGACCGGTAAACCGCCTGGACAGAAATACATCCGGACTGTGTGTGGTGGCAAAGAATCAGCACAGTGCAGCCAGACTGCAGCGTGCAGTAAAAAAAGTATACTATGCAGTGGTGTGCGGAAGACCCGCTGAGAAATCAGGAACGATTGATGCACCGATAAAGCGTCAGACTGAGTCGCTTATTACCAGATGTGTGGCTCCTGACGGACAGCGTGCTGTAACTCACTACACTGTTGTTTCGTCAGGTGAAAAATACTCATTTGTAAGGATTAATCTTGAGACAGGAAGAACACATCAGATCAGAGTGCATTTTTCATACACAGGATATCCGCTGGCGGGAGATGATCTGTACGGCGGAAACTGCGAGGATGCCATCGGACAGACACTTCACTGCGGTGAGGTCAGCTTTCCGGATGAAAACGGAAAAATGATTCATCTTAGCGCAGAGCCGGGCGAAAATATAATGAACATTATCAGAAAATATATATTATAGTGAACGCAAAAAAGATTTTTACGTTCACTATAAAATAAAAAGCAAACAGCACATCAGAACTGCGGTACAAGTACGCATCTCTGATGTGCTGTTTTATATTTTCTGTTTGTTAAGACTTCCTGCTGCTTTTTTTACAGCCTGAATAAGTCTCTGCGGATTAAGCGGTTTAAGTATGAAATCCGCAGCGCCAAGCTTAACAGCTTCAATAACAAGCTCTCTGTGACCTGAAGCGGAGCATATTATAACCTTTGCCTCCGGATTTATATGCATCATTTCCTTAAGACATTCCATACCGGATTTTCCGGGAATGCGCAGATCCATAATGACGATGTCCGGTTTTTCCTTTTCAAAGACTGTGCATGCTTCCTCGCCGTTTTCTGATTCCAGAATATCACTGCAGCCTTCTTCTTCAAGACAGGTGCGTATGTTGCTTCGCATTAATGAAACGCTGTCAGCTATAAGAAACTTAAGTGCCATCAGGAATGATTACTCCCTGCCTCTGAGTGTATCAAGAAGATCAGACTTGACAATCTCAGTAATTCTTACAGCAAAATAATCATCAACAACAACTACATCGCCTTTGGCAATAAGATGACCGTTTACAATTACGTTTACCGGTGCATCTGCAGCAGAATCGAGTTCGATTACAGTTCCGTGAGAGAATGAAAGAATTTCGTCAACGCGCTTCTGTGTAGAACCGATTTCTATTGAAAGCTCAAGAGGAACGTTCATGATAAGCTGGAGATTTCTCAGCTGTTCCTCAGAAAGTGTATTCTGGAAGGAAGCGAATGATCTGTTCTGTTCTGAAAGCTGTGAAAAGGCTGAAGGCTGGTCAAGTGCAGCACCGAAGGCACTTTCTTCAGGTGAGATATCAAAAAGTGACTGTGAGTCATCAGCTCCTGTTGTATCGAAAGGATTGTTTTCCTCAGGTGATGATGACAAATCCGGAACAGGTGCAGCTTCAGGTTCAGGTTCTGTAATCTCCGGCATAGGAAATCTGCTTTCTGTTTTTTCAGCTATTTCAGCAGCAAGTTCGTCTGTGATTACTGTGTAGAAGCTGCTGTTTACTGCGTTGTCTATTCTGAGTCCTGCTGATACGGCGCAGATTGTGTCGTCAGGATTGAGTCCCATCAGCTGGAAAAGATTCTGGTTTGCGCTGTTTGGAATAACCTCAGCTTCAGAACAGGTTAGTGCTGCTCCGGTAAGACCGGAAAGTTCAGTGAAGTATGAGCCCATCATCTGATTGATAACTTCATTGAATGCTGAAGTGTTAATCTCGTCAAATACAAAATCAGGTGTAGGAACGAGCGGCATTCCCATAAGCTGGCACAGCATAAGCTGAGCATCATCCTGCCTGAAAATAAGAACTGCTGTTCCTGTGTGGTCACCGGTGTATGAAACCTTTACCATAACCGTCGGAGCAAGCTCGGCATAGATGAAATCCATTATTCTGCTTGTGGATGCTTCAGGATTTGTGATCCATACACTTGCGTTGAGCAGGGCAGCAACAGCTGATCCTGAAGATACCATCGCAAGGTTGTGTGATTCTTTTATAGCATAAAGGCTGTTAGCGTTTAATTCTGTAGTACTCAATGTATTTACCTCTCATTATTGCAGATATCGATAATTTTGATGGCCTTTTTGTTGTTGCTGATACCCGGTTTGGCCGTAAACCACTGAACGTTGTTTATCTTTACCATTGCGTTCTGCGTAATCGGTACATCAAGCGGAATAATATCGTTGACCCTGAGTGAAAGAATATCGCTGAGATCAATCTGGGTTTCAGCAAGAACGGTACTCATTTTGAGAGTTGAATTCTTTACACCCTTCATTATGCTGCTGCGCTGTTCCTGCCGTCTGTCCTCATCGACATTTCTTCTTGACATTTCGGAAGTGTATCTGCCGCTGAAATGGGTAAGAATTTCTTCCATATTGATAGCAGGCATGCTGAGTGTAATAATGCTTTTTCTCTTGTTGAGTTCAATCTCGAGTGTTGCGAGTACGATAACCTCATCAGGAGCGACAGATTTAGTAAGTCTTGCATTTGTTTCAATTCTCAGAAGTGACGGGTTCATTTCAATGTATCCGGACCATGCTTCCTGGAAAAACAGTGACATTTTTTCAAAAATCGTTTTTATAACGGATACTTCAATTTCGGTAAAGTCTCTTGATATTTCAAAAGCGTTACCCGGGCCGCCCATAAGACGGTCTATGAGAGAGAATGTTATTGCATTTGAAAACTGAATGGTACATTCAGCGTCCATAATGTCCATATTTTCAAAGCTGAGTCCGACAACCCCCATCATAACATAGTCTTCGAGGGTATTGTTGAATTCAAAGTACTTCTGTTCTTCAACGTTTATTACCTTTACGTGACAGTAAAGACGTGTAATACCGGTTATATAGGATGCAACAAGTCTTGAATACTGTTCGTAAATATCACGTATGAGTTTAAGATCCTCTTTGGTGAATTTCTGAGGCATCTTAAAGTTATAGTTTTTTATTCGTTTTTCTTTTTTGACGTCATCGTTTTCTTCTTCTTCGCTGTTGTTCAGACTTTCGAAGAGAGCGTCAATCTGATGCTGTGAAAGAGCATCTGCCATGTCGTTTCACCCCTTGAGAGAAAGATTTGATAACCCTATATCTCCTGCGCAGTAACTGCGGAAGGATTTGCGTAAATACAATGTACCTCTGAATAATGAAGTGCGGAAATGTATTTCATGAAAAGTGTTACAAAGTAATTATATCACATATTCTGATTATTTACCATAGAAAAACTGTATTTTTTACAAAAAAAGTTTGAACTCTGGTTTTGAAGATATCCACTTGTAAGAAAACCTGAAATGTGTTATTATATCATATATCAGTATCCGCTTTTTATAGCCAGACTGTCGTCGTTTTCAATCCATGAATTTACATCAATCGTTTTGTAGTCATTTTCGGATACACGTACATAGACAGTGCTGATTCCGGCGTTGATGATGAGTCTTTTGCACATGGAGCACGGTTCAACTTCTCCGTAGAGCGTATCTGTTTTCGCGTCATGGCATGCAAGGTATATTGAGGCTCCGATCATTTCGCTTCTCGGCGCCGAAATGATTGCATTTGCTTCAGCATGAACAGAACGGCAGAGCTCATATCGCTCGCCTTTCGGAATGTTAAGCTTTTCACGCATGCAGAATCCCAGGTCCGAACAGTTTGAACGGCCTCTCGGAGCTCCGACATAACCTGTGGAAATAATCTCATCATTTTTTACTATAATTGCGCCGAAGTTTCTTCTGATGCATGTGCCTCTTTTCAGAACGCTTTCGGCTATATCAAGGTAGTAGTTTATTTTGTCACGTCTTGTCATAGTGAAATACTCCTTATAAACGTTTGTTTGAAACTTTTATCCACTATATATTATAATATAGTTTCCGGCTCTTTTGCAAGGCCTGCACAAAAAATATTGAAAGGTACTTTTTTATGAATAATTTAACTAATCTCGGATATATTAAGGAACTTCTCGGCAGACATAATTTTAATTTCTCCAAGGGACTCGGACAGAACTTTCTTGTTAATCCGTCAGTCTGCCCGAAGATAGCAGAGATGGGCAATGCTCGCAGGGGGTTCGGAGTTATAGAAGTGGGAACAGGCATAGGTACTCTTACTGCTGAGCTTGCGCTTCGCGCTGACAAGGTTGTTGCTGTTGAAATAGACCAGCGTCTTCTTCCTGTTCTTGAAGAGACTCTGACGGATTTTGATAATATTAAAATAATCAATGAAGATATAATGAATGTGGATCTGAATCAGCTTATCTCAGATGAGTTTGAGGGAATGGACGTAGCAGTCTGTGCAAATCTTCCTTACTATATTACTTCTCCTGTAATTATGCATTTTCTTGAGAGCGGTGCAAGGGTAAAGTCTCTTACCGTTATGGTTCAGAAGGAGGCTGCTGACAGACTTTGCGCCGAAGTCGGCACAAGACAGTCAGGTGCGATTTCCGTGGCAGTGAGCTATTACGGAACAGCAAAAACACTTTTTAATGTTTCACGCGGAAGCTTTATTCCGGCCCCTAATGTTGATTCGGCTGTTATCAGAATAGACGTTGAAAAAAAATATTCACTTGCTCCTGAAGACGAAAAATTTTTCTTTTCAGTTGTAAAAGCGGCATTTTCACAGAGGAGAAAAACTCTTGCCAACTCCCTGTCATCCATGCTTTCCGTCAGCAAACAGAGTATTTATGATACGCTTCAGGAATGCGGTTTTGGCGAAAATACACGTGTTGAACAGCTTGACATGGAAAGCCTTATTTTGTTTTCGTGTACACTGAGAAAGAATATATGTTAAACCTGCCGGCCGGTATGCAAGGAGAGGCTGCAGGCGGAGGATGTGCAAGGCAATATAAATAAAATAAATATAGTGAACATCAGATTTATTTTGATGTTCACTATATTTTGCTTTAATAAATGCAAACGTTATAATTATCGATATTGTGCATATATACAAAAAAGAAACAAATAATTTGTAATTTAAATCATGTATAGTACAACTACAAGTATATTAAATATCTTATGCAAAAAAATATTGCACGATTTATTTTCGTCATAGTAATATAAAATGACAAAAGTGTAAAAAACGGACCGAAAGACTTGATTAATTTTTAATATTCTGTTACAATATAAGTAGTTATGGGAGGGTGATTTGATGCATAATAGTACAAATTCCAACAAAACATACGATGTTCCTGTTTACCTCTTTCAGCAGGGCAGTAATTTTGAATCCTACAGATTTTTCGGCGCACACAGAGTTACAGAGAACGGAACAGATTATCACTATTTTCGCGTATGGGCTCCTAACGCACAGGATATTTCAGTAGTTGGTTCATTCAATAACTGGAACCGAGAATGCAATCGTATGTACAAGATATCTGATGAGATCTGGGAAGCAAAGATTCCTGCTCTCAGTCAGTATGATAATTACAAGTACAGCATAATGACATCAGATGGCAGAATTGTCATGAAGGCTGATCCGTATTCAAATCACTTTGAAACAAGACCGGAAACTGCTTCCAAGATTTTCGAGTCACAGTACAAATGGCATGATCAGAACTGGATAAGCAAGAAATCCGGCCGGGAGATTTACAGAGGACCAATTAATATTTATGAGGTGCATCTCGGTTCATGGAAGAAAAACAATGATTCAACTTTCAAGAGCTACAAAATGTTTGCAGAGGAAATAATACCTTATCTTAAGGATATGTCCTATACACACATTGAGTTCATGCCTCTGACTGAGCATCCTTTTGACGGTTCATGGGGATATCAGGTTACAGGTTACTATGCGCCTACTTCAAGATACGGAACGCCTGACGATTTCAGAGAGATGATTGATATGTTCCATCAGAACAATATCGGCGTTATTCTGGACTGGGTTCCTGCACATTTTCCGAAGGATGAGTGCGGGCTGTATATGTTTGACGGCGGATGCTGCTATGAATACGAAGACCAGAGAAAGAGAGAACACAAGGCGTGGGGTACACATGTTTTTGACTACGGCAGAGGACCTGTAAGGTCTTTCCTTATTTCAAATGCATGCTACTGGATAAACGAATTTCACCTTGATGGTCTCAGAGTTGATGCTGTTGCGTCTATGCTTTATCTTGACTATGACAGACGTGACGGTGAATGGGCACCTAATATTCACGGCGGGAAGGAAAATCTCGAAGCTGTCGAATTTTTCAGGCTGCTTAATGAAGAGGTTTTCAGAAACAACCCTAATACACTTATGATTGCAGAAGAGTCAACTGCATGGCCGATGGTTACAAAGCCTACGGATATCGGCGGTCTGGGATTCAATTATAAGTGGAACATGGGATGGATGAATGACATGCTGATTTACATGTCACTTGATCCTATATACAGGGCTTTCAATCATGACAAAATAACATTTTCATTTTTCTACTGTTTCTCGGAAAACTTTGTTCTTCCGATTTCACATGATGAAGTTGTTCACGGAAAATGCTCACTTCTTGAGAAAATGAGCGGTGATGAGAAACAGAAATTCAGTTCCTACAGGGCATTTATGTGTTATATGATGGCACATCCGGGCAAGAAGCTTCTCTTTATGGGACAGGAATTCGGACAGAGAAAAGAATGGAATTTTGAAGAAGGACTTGACTGGAATCTCCTTGATTTTGAGACTCACAGACAGCTTCTGAAGTTTAACAGACAGCTTAATAAATTTTATATAAACAATTCACCGATGTGGGAAAATGACAACTCATGGGGTGGATTCAAATGGATTTCAAATGATGACTACAAGCAGAGTATTATTTCATTCAGACGAATAGACGAGAATGAAAACGAGGTTATTGTTGTATGTAACTTTGTTCCTGTCGCAAGGGAAAACTATTGTATTGGTGTTCCTTATGAAGGAAAATACAAACTTGTATTTGATTCAGACGATGTGGCTTTCGGTGGTTCCGGAAAGTCAGCTAAAAATTACAAAACAGCAGATGTCCCGATGCATGGATACGATCAGAGCATTTCACTCACATTGCCTCCTTTATCAGTACTTTATCTGCAGAATATAAAAAAAGAAAAAGAGACTCTGTCTCAGACTCTGAACAGAGTCAACGCAAAAAAAGCAAAAAAAGAAAAACATTAATGAAATAGGGAGGGCTTTTCTTATGAAAAAGGAATGCATAGCTATGCTTCTTGCCGGAGGGCAGGGAAGCAGACTGTATGCTTTGACACAGAAAATGGCTAAGCCGGCGGTTCCGTTTGGCGGTAAATACAGAATTATCGATTTTCCGCTTTCAAACTGCACAAATTCAGGCATTGATACAGTAGGTGTTCTTACACAGTATCAGCCTCTGGAACTTAATGATTATATCGGAAACGGTCAGCCATGGGATCTTGACAGACTTCGCGGAGGTGTTCACATTCTTCCGCCATATCAGACAGCATCAGGCAGTTCATGGTATGAAGGTACAGCTAATGCTATTTATCAGAATATCAGATTTATTGACAGATACAATCCTGATTACATAATCGTACTCGGCGGTGACCATATTTACAAGATGGATTACTCACGTATGGTTGATTTCCACAAGGAACACAATGCTGATGCAACAATTGCTGTACTTAATGTTTCACTTGAAGAAGCGTCAAGATTTGGTATCATGACATGTGACAGCGATCTGCGTATCGTTGATTTCACTGAAAAGCCAAAGGAACCAAAATCAACACTTGCATCAATGGGTATTTACGTTTTCACATGGGACAAACTCAGAAAGTACCTTATAGAAAACGAGGAAGCAGGCGGTTCAAAGGATTTCGGTAAGGATATTATCCCGGCCATGCTTCAGAACAACGAAAGAATGTATGCTTATTCATTCGAAGGATACTGGAAGGATGTTGGTACACTTTACAGCCTCTGGGAAGCAAATATGGATATTCTCAATCCATCCAACGATCTTGATCTTTATGATGCAGACTGGAAGATTTATTCAAGAAACATGAGCCTTCCGCCTCAGTATATTGGTCCTGAAGCAAATATTCAGGATTCACTCGTATGTGACGGATGCAATGTAAACGGTAATGTTATTTCGTCAATTGTTTACTCAGGCGTAACAATTGAAAAGGATGTTGTTATCGATCACAGCGTTATTATGCCGGGTGCAGTTATCAGATCCGGTGCGGTTGTTAAATATGCAATCATTGGTGAGGATTCAGTAATTGAATCAGATGTTAAGATTGGTGCATCAAAAGAAGAGACAGGCAGCGATACCAAGTGGGATATTGCTGTTATAGGTCACGGTGAAACTATTTCTTCAGGCGTTTCTGTTGCTCCTGGTCAGATGATACCTGTTGTTTAATGATTAAGGGGGATGTAACGTATGATTTATAATAATATTCTTGGACTTATTTTTTCAAATATGCATGACGAATCTGTATCTGAGCTTACAAACGTAAGAACAATGGGCTCTATCCTTTTCGGCGGCAGATACAGACTTATAGACTTTCCGCTTTCAAATATGACTAATTCAGGTATTCCTGAGGTTGGTGTTATTACCAAGGCAAACTACCAGTCACTCCTTGACCATATCGGTTCAGGCAGAGAATGGGATCTTGGTACAAAGAACGGCGGACTTCATCTTCTCCCTCCGTTCAGCCATCAGAAGAGCGGTCTTTACAGAGGAAGAATTGAAGCTCTTGAGGGTGTGCTTCCTTTTATTCAGCACTCAGATGCCGAATACGTTGTAATGTCTGACTGTGACGTTGTAACTACAATTGACTTCAGACCGGTAATCAGAGAACACAAGAAAAACGAAGCAGATATTACTGTTGTTTATGCTAAGCACAACTTCACAAATACAGGTGTTGGTTCAAGAGCTTCAACTATTATCGAAGTTGATGACAACAAGAGAGTAGTAAGCGCAACAATCAATCCTGATATTATAGGTGAAGCAAACAGATCTCTTAACATGTTCGTTATCAGCCGAAAGATTCTTGAAAAGATTGTGTGCAGATTCGCACCTGAAGGATTTGCAAGCTTTGACAAGCAGGTTCTTCAGCAGAACAAGGCGAACTACAAGATCTGTGGCTATGAACATAAGGGCTATTACGAAAAAATCGAAGATATCATGTCATATTATACAGCTAACATGAATCTTCTCAAACCTGAAAATATGCAGAGAATGTTCCTTAACAATACACCTATTTATACAAAGGTTAAGGATTCGGGCCCTGCAAGATATGAAACAGGTTCAAAGGTTGAAAACTCACTTATTGCTGATGGATGTATTATCGAAGGTGAAGTTATTAATTCAGTTCTTTTCCGTGGTGTTAAGGTTGGAAAGGGTGCAGTTGTAAGAAACTGTATTCTTATGCAGAACACTCAGATTGGCGAAGGTGCTGAACTTCATGCAGTAATTACAGATAAGAATGTTAAGGTAGGTAAGGACAAGCTCCTCACTGCTTCAACCAAAAATGCACTCTTCATCAAAAAGAATCAGAAAATTGAAGAAGATTAACAGTCTGAACAGACGTTTGATGCAGGGCTTTGTACAGTCCTGCATCTTTGTTTATAGTAAATGACAAATACACTTAATATTATGGGGGGATAGAAACATGAATATTTTATATGTAGCAAGCGAAGCAATGCCTTTCTCAGCTTCAGGCGGACTGGCTGATGTTGCAGGTTCTCTTCCGGCGGCTATTAACAGAAAAGGACATGACTGCCGGGTTGTTATTCCGCTTTACAAGAACATGAGGCCTGAACTCAGAGCTTCTCTTACACCGCTTACAAGCATCACTGTAGATGTCGCATGGAGAAAGCAGTACTGTGGTATTCTTACAACGATTTATAACGGTGTTGTTTATTATTTTATCGATAACGAATACTATTTCAGCGGCAATACTCCATATACAAGTGATCCGCGTTGGGATATTGAAAAATTTGCATTCTTTGCAAGAGCAGCATTAAGTGTTCTTCCAAATCTTGATTTCCGTCCTGATATCATTCACTGTCATGACTGGCAGGCTTCACTTATCCCTGTTTTCCTGCACTCAACTTTTGCTACAAATCCTTTCTACAGTCAGACAAAGACTATTATGACCATCCACAACCTCAAATTCCAGGGTGTATGGGATATTGACCTTTTCAAGTACAACACTGCTCTGCCTGATTATATGTTCACGGCAGACAAGCTTGAATTCCACTACAATGCAAATATGCTCAAGGGTGGTCTTGTTTATGCTGACTACATCACAACAGTAAGTGAAACATACGCTGAGGAAATCAAATATCCTTTCTTCGGCGAACAGCTTGACGGACTTCTCCGTTCAAGAGCCGCTTCTCTCAGAGGTATCGTCAACGGCATCGACTACAATGTCTTTGACCCGAATAAAGATGAGAGCATCTTTGCTGAATTCAATTCAGGCAATTTCAAGAAGAAAAAGGCTGTAAACAAGGCAAAGCTTCAGGAGGAGCTTGGTCTGCCCGTTGATGAAAACAAATATATGATTGCCATTATCTCACGTCTTACAGACCAGAAGGGTCTTGACCTTGTAAGCTATGCTATGGAGCGTATCTGTGACGAAAACACTCAGTTTGTCGTTATCGGAACAGGCGATCCGAAGTATGAGAATATGTTCAAGCACTTCCAGTGGAGATATCCCGAGAGAGTTTCGGCTAATATTCTCTACTCCGACAAGCTTGCTCACAAGCTTTATGCTGCCGCAGATGCTATGCTTATGCCGTCACTCTTTGAACCCTGCGGACTTACTCAGCTTATCTCTCTCAGATACGGCACAGTTCCGATTGTCCGTGAAACAGGTGGCTTAAAGGATACTGTTCAGCCCTACAACGAGTTTGACGGAACAGGTACAGGCTTCTCATTCGCAAATTATAACGGAGACGAAATGCTCGGCGTAATCAATTACTCAAAGCACATCTTCTTCAATCACCGTGACCAGTGGGACAAGATGGTTAAGCGTGGCATGGAGGCTGACTTCTCATGGAACAGCTCTGCCTGCCAGTACGAAGGTATGTACAACTGGATGTTAAATTGGTAACAAGCAGAACCCGCTTGCAAGCTGGGGCAGCTTGACCGCATTTCACGCTATTGATTAATCATCTGGCAAAACGAAACGTGCAAATATTATTAACCGGTTTAAACTAAATGAATAAAAAAGAAATTAAAGGTGCTGTCTTTGATATGGACGGACTCATGATTGATACCGAAAAACTCTATCTCCGCTTCTGGAAGGAATCGGCAAGAGATTTCGGCTATGATATGAGGGACGAACACGTCTTCGCTATCAGAAGTCTGGCACGAAAATACTCTATCCCAAAACTGAAAGGCTTTTTCGGTGAGGATTTTCCCACAGAGGAAGTACGCACTCACCGAACTGAGCTTATGAATCAATATATCGAGAAAAACGGCTTTGATGTAAAAAAAGGGTTGTTTGAACTTTTTGACTATCTCAGAGATACAGGCAGAAAAATCGCCGTTGCAACCGCTACTCCGAGAGAGCGTACTGAGAAGTATCTTGCCATGATTGGTGCAGACAAATATCTCAGTGCGGTTATATGCGGAGATATGGTGAAGTGCAGTAAGCCTGACCCTGAAATTTACCTCACAGCCGCAAGGGAGATTAATCTTCCGCCGAATCAGTGCGTTGCATTTGAGGATTCTCCAAACGGCATAAAATCGGCATTTGCGGCAGGACTAAAGGCGATAATGATTCCCGATATGACTCAGCCTGATGACGAGGTTGCTCCGATGCTTTCGGCTGTATACCCTTCTCTCGACAGGGCAATAGAATTTTTTTGAAGGGAGCGTTGAAAATTGAGCGTTTCGGAGATTTTTGAGATTCCGAAGTTCTACTACTTTGAAAGCGGAAACGATTTTTCGGGCAGCAAGGACGATTTCTCTTACAAAATCCACAACGGAGATGTTCTGAAATGCCTCACATGGCACGGAAGATTATGCTCTATGAAGGCTGAAATTGAGAATGAAGCCGAATTTGAACGTTCTCAGGAAGGCTTTGACGCTATGATAAAATGGCTTGAGGACAAATACAAAGAGGGAAAATCCTGATTAACACAAACAAAAACGGACTGCAAAAGCAGTCCGTT
>DCGK01000020.1 GCA_002315235.1 Ruminococcus sp. UBA1780 | reverse complement strand
AGTACTACTTCCTTTCAGGCTTTACAGCAAAGCTTGCAGGTACAGAGCGTGGAATTACTGAGCCGACACCTACATTCTCAGCATGTTTCGGACAGGCTTTCTTAGAGCTTCATCCTACAAAGTATGCAGAGGAATTGGTAAAGAAGATGCAGAAGTCCGGAGCTAAGGCTTACTTAGTAAATACCGGATGGAACGGAACAGGAAAGCGTATCACAATTAAGGATACCCGTGGAATTATCGATGCCATCCTTAACGGAGATATCAACAGCGCTCCTACAAAGACGATTCCGATGTTCAACTTCGAAGTTCCTACCGAGCTTCCTGGCGTTGATCCTACAATCCTTGACCCACGCGACACATATGCAAATGCATCTGAGTGGGAAGAGAAGGCAAAGGACCTTGCAGCTCGTTTCAACAAGAACTTTGTTAAGTACACAACAAACGAAGCTGGTAAGGCTCTCGTAGCAGCTGGCCCACAGCTTTAATTCATAACTGAATTACTGTAAATAAATACATTAACAGGCGGATGCAGGAGTTTTTCTGCATCCGTTTTTTGCATAACAGCACAGAGATGAGATTTGAAAAAAAACTCCCCCCGTATTCGATGAATACGGAGGGAGTTTTTTCTCAGCACATCTGCTGACCGCGTCAGTATATTCATCAGGATATTATTCCTGATTGTTTTTAAAGAAGTCGTCACACAGCTTTGAAGCCATCTGAAAACCAAGAGGTGCGCCCCATAGGAATCCCTGAATAAAGTCACAGTTCTTTTCTCTGAGAATGTCAAGCTGGTGCTGTGACTCAACACCTTCGGATATTACCTCGCATCCGAGAATGTGTCCCATCGAAATGATGGCACTGATAAAATCATCAGCGTTTTTAGTGTTTTCCTGCTTTGAAAGCAGATCTATAAAGCTTTTGTCAATCTTGAGGAGATTTACAGGGAGCTTTGAAAGATATGAAAGTGATGCGTAACCTGTACCGAAGTCATCGAGAGCGATTTTTATGCCCATTTCCCTGAGCTCGTTCATGTTTTCAATTGTTCTTTTAACCGAACCGGCGAGACAGTATTCGGTAATTTCTATTTCAAGGCATTCAGGAGGAAATCCTGTTTCTTCAAGAGATTTTCTGACTGTATTCACAAAGCCGATTTTTGAAAGGTGCTTTGCTGAAGCGTTTACTGAGAGAGTAAGTTCCGGATAAGCAACGGCAACCGGTTTGAATTCTTCAAGTGCATGACGAAGGACGTATTCGTCAATCTGATATATGATATCGGATTTTTCAGCAACTGATATGAGTTCCTGTATGGAAACCATCTTTCTGTCTTCGTCGCGTATACGGATAAGTGTTTCAAATCCGCGGAGTGTTTTTGTCCTTGCGCAGTACTGAGGCTGGTATTCAAATCTGAAGCTTTCGTTCTGCAGATAATCTTTGGAGAGAGATTCGATGGAAGAAATTCTGTTCATCTCTTCCTCGAATTTTTTGTCAAAGTATCTTATAGCGTTTTTGCTTGATGTTTTGACGTTATACATTGCAATATCGGCATATCTTATAAGTTCTGATGCTGAATGTGCGTCATCCGGAAACTTTGCAATGCCTATGCTCGCCGTTATAAAGTGACTTACGCCTGTTTCCTCGAAAACTATTTCCTGCTTAACGGCATCCATAATTGCTTCGGATACAGTCTTTATACTGTTTACGCCCTGTATAACAACGACGAATTCGTCACCGCCTATACGTCCGAAAACACATTTTTCATTAAGAAGAGCGGCGATGCGGTCGGAAGTAATCTTTACGATTTTGTCTCCGCTTTCATGACCGTAGTTATCATTGATAAATTTGAAGTCATCAATATCGATGTAGAGAATGCCGAAGGCTTTGCCGCTTCTTACCATGTGTTCAAGATGCTTCATGATGCTTCGTCTGTTGTTCTGTCCGGTAAGATAGTCGGTCAGCGATTCCTTTTCACGGCTTTTTATCTGTCTGTAAATTACTGATACTGCCAGAAAGGTAACAAGAAACATTGTGATTCCCGGAATTCCTTCAGGGTTCTGGTCTCTTATTATGAAAATCAGGGTTGAAAGTATGGAGAAGACCGGCAGAAGATGTGAAAGGACTTTTGCTGATTTTCCTGCCATACCGGAGAAAATGATGCATATAAGTGTCTGCAGTGAAATGAGTATCCCGTTGCAGCTTGAAAGTATCAGCCGGTGTCCGAACAGATTGAACCCTGCCTCGTCAGGTGACTTGTTTACAGCTACAATCATAAAATAAAGGATAAAGTAGATGACTGAAAGCAGTATGACGCATGCTTTGCCGTTGGCACTGCTGTTTTTATTTCTGTCTTTCAAAAAATCAGAACTCCTTCTTAATAGAAAATAAATAAAAATAAAATAAGGTGTCCGGCCCCGGTATATCCACAATGAAATCCTTTTCATTTTTTTTACGGAACAAATTTTCCGTTCAGAAATAATTATAACTTATCATCAGAAATAAATCAATAAAAATCGCCTGTAAAATTACTGCAAAATGAAAATTCTTGGTTTTAAACAAATAATGGATTCTGCACAGAGTTCAGGTTGTTGAAAGTATTAGCTGGTGTATTATCTGTACTGCCTGCGGTCAGAAAAATACAACCTGCTTCCTTAATCAGTGCTTCCTTAAGCAAAATGCAGTTATTGAAGTTTTTATGCCATGCCAATTTTGTTTACTCTTACTCATTGAAACGCACTATATTAAGTGGTATAATATCAAAGGTTGTGAAAAATCAATAAATTTACAGAAGAGAGATGTATTTTATGCTGAAAAAGTATGTTACAGATCTGAAAAAAGAATTTTCAGGCTATAACGGAAAAAAACTATCTGCTGACCTTATGTCAGGTATTACTGTAGCAGCAGTTGCGCTTCCGCTTGCACTTGCATTTGGTGTAAGCTCAGGTGCTGATGCGGCTTCAGGTCTTGTTACTGCAATTATTGCAGGTATTGTAATCGGACTTCTCGGAGGAGCTTCGTATCAGATTTCCGGTCCTACAGGCGCCATGGCCGCTATTCTTCTTACACTTTCTGCAAAGAACGGTGTTGAGGGTGTGCTTTTTGCTGGATGTATTTCCGGTCTTATACTTATTATTGCAGCACTCCTGAAAATAGGCAAGCTTGTTTCATATATTCCGGCTCCGGTTATCACCGGATTTACTTCGGGTATTGCGATTATTATTGCACTCGGACAGATTGATAACTTCTTCGGAACACATTCTGAGGGCGAAAAAGCTGTTCTTAAGCTTCTTTCATACGGAAAGCTCGGATTTTCACCTAACCTTCATGCTGTGATGTTCGGCGTTATCGTAGTTCTTATCATGCTTCTGTATCCTAAGAAGCTTAACGCAAAATTCCCTGCATCACTTGCATCAATTATTATCGCACTTGTTATTCAGCTTGTTCTTAAATTTGACGATGTGGCTGTTGTAGGTGATATTCCTAAGTCACTCCTTCTTGAAAAGAGACTTACTCCTTCAGTAATATTTGAAAATGCAAAGGATATAAAAGCTCTTGCAAACACATATCTTTCACCGGCGATTTCAGTTGCAGCGCTCGGTATGATTGAGAGCCTTCTCTGCGGCGCTTCTGCAGGAAAGATGAAGAATGAAAAGATTGACGCTCAGAGAGAGCTTATTGCCCAGGGTATCGGCAACATGCTCATTCCTTTCTGCGGCGGTGTTCCTGCTACTGCAGCTATTGCACGTACAAGCGTTGCAATCAAGTCAGGCGGACAGACAAGACTCGTAAGCCTTTTCCATTCACTTACACTCATTGCTTCAATGTTCCTTCTCGGACCTGTAATGTCAAAGATTCCGCTTTCAGCTCTTGCAGGCGTACTTATGGTAACTGCATGGAGAATGAACGAATGGGAAGCAATAAAGAATATTTTCAGCAAGAAGCTCAAGAACTCAGCTTTACAGTATATTATCACAATGATTGCCACTGTAGTATTTGACCTTACAATAGCAATTGTTATCGGTGTTGTTCTTTCAATGCTCATGTTTATTGTTAAGAACTGTGAACTCCGTATAGATATCAGCGACGTAGACAAGAAGAGATTAAAGGATGCAGGACAGGAGATTACATCTTCAATGAAGCATACAAAGCTTGTATACCTTGCAGGACCTCTTTTCTTCGGTACACAGGAGAGACTTACAGAGTGCCTTTCACAGCTTGAGGGTTCAAAGGCTATCGTATTCTCAATGAGAGGTGTTCCGATGGTTGATGACTCTGCCATTGCAGAACTTGAGGAGCTCTTTGATACATACACAAAGAATGACGTAAACATACTTTTCAGCGGCGTTCAGCCTCGCGTAAGAGGTACTCTTGAACGTGCGGGATTTATTGAAAAGGTCGGAGAGGAAAGAATATTCTGGGACGCTGTTCAGGCACTTGCATTCCTCGATGAACAGTCAGCATAAAAACAGTATCTGCTGATACAATAAGTAAAAACTTCCACGAAATTACAATAGTAATTTCGTGGAAGTTTTTTTGTTTCAGGTATTGAAATAATTTTGAAAAAAGAGTATAATATGGTATATAATGTATTTAAGGAGATATATTTACAATGATGAGAAAAATAACATTAAACGGACAGGAACTGAGGTACGAGCTGGAAAGGAAAAACGTAAAGAACCTGAACATACGTATAAAAGCTGGTGGAAGTATTTATGTTTCGGCTCCGGATTTTGTACCCGAAAAGGATGTGGAAAGATTTTTTACGGAAAAGGCTTCCGAAATACTCAGATCAGTTAAGAAGTATTCTGCTGTAAAGCCGTATACCTGCTCAGAACGCCTTGAGAACGGCAGCAGGGTGTATCTGCTGGGACAGCCTCTTACACTAAGGACTGAGCGCGCAGAGTCCAATATGGTCACCAGAGCGGGCGATACGCTTATTGTATATTCGGCAGGAGGAAGTACGGAGGCGATTGTAAGTGCATGGTATGATATTCAGTGCCGTCGTATTCTTCCGGAAATAGGGCACAGGGTGTACGGTTTGTTCAGTGAGTATGTGCCGGATGAACCGGTGTATTCATACAAGAGTATGAAGTCACGCTGGGGGAGCTGCAGTCCGTCAAAGCTCAGGATGAGCATCAACCGTGAGCTGGTAAAATACGATGAACGTCTTATTGAATTTGTTTACTGTCATGAATACAGCCATTTTATTCATCCGAATCATTCTCCGGATTTCTACAGGTTCATGGACAGAATGATGCCGGACCACAGGGAACGTAAGCGTGAGCTGGAGAACATGGCGGCTGCTGTACGAGCGTGTGAGTCGGTATAACCGTCCGGTGCATCACTGCAGCAGTTATACTGTCGGCTATGCCATGTATATCACTGATAAATGATACAGCAAATAACAAATCCCCGTACTCATACGAGCCGGGGGTTTGCTATAATGAAAATATTTATGTTTTTATTTGTATCCTGCTTATTCTGCAGGCTTTTCGGCTGGAACAGGTGCATTTCCTGAGTCGTTTTTATCAGCAAAAGCAATCTTAAGAAGAATAGGAGTGATGATTGTTGTGATAACAACCATGATAACGATAGGTCCGAAGTATGTATCATCCATGAGACCTACGCTCTGTCCCTTGTTTGCTACGATAAGTGCTACTTCACCACGTGAAACCATTCCGATACCAATCTGGATACTTTCCTTTGTTGTGTACTTGCACATCTTTGCGCCGAGTCCGCATCCTATAATCTTTGTGAGGATTGCGACTACAAGAAGAAGGAGAGTGAAGATGATAACTGATGAGTTCATACCGTCCTTTGAAAGCTTAACGTTGATACCGATGCTTGCAAAGAATACCGGTGAAAGAAGCATGTATGAGAGTGTTTCAAATCTTGAACTGATGTATTTGATCTTTGTACTTGTTGAAATAAGGATACCTGCGAGGAATGCGCCTGTGATATCTGCTACGCCGAATACTTCTTCAGCGACAAATGC
>DCGK01000011.1:16285-33779 GCA_002315235.1 Ruminococcus sp. UBA1780 | reverse complement strand
GCCATGCAACTTCCATGATGAAACGAACAGCCATTCTTGTATCCTTGTTAGCGCCGCAGAAAGCATCAACAACGAAAAGCTTCTTGCCTGAAAGTTCGTTCTTAGCGATATCCTTAACAGTAGCCCATGTAGCTTCTGTCATCTTGTGGTTATCGTTTGGATATTCTGCTGAATCCCACCATACTGTATCCTTTGAGTTAGCATCTTCAACGATGTACTTGTCTTTAGGTGAACGACCTGTGTAGATACCTGTCATTACGTTTACAGCGTTGAGTTCAGTATTCTGACCAACTTCGAAGCCTTCGTTTGAAGCCTTAGTTTCTTCTTCGAAGAGAACTTCGAAAGATGGGTTATGAACGATTTCTGTTGTGCCTGTGATGCCATACTTTGTTAAATCAATCTTTGACATTTTAAACAACCTCTTTCTTATTATTTAATTATGCTTTGAATACGGCCGTCACAGAAAGCGAATTAACGCCATCTGAACGAAAGCCCATATTCTTCACAATATATTATATCATAAAATTCTTTTCACTGCATCATATTTTTTAAAATTTTTTTCAGTTTTTCACAAATTTCTTCTCCGGATAAATTTAATGATGTTTTTTCATTGTTTTATTATAATAATTGTCAGAAAAAACGTGTTTTTCCTGTTATACAAAAAAACATCCGGAACTTCCGGCTCAGAAATGCAGCCGGCTCAGATCAGAATTCCGCTGAAATGATCAATTTCGTGCTGGATTATCTGCGCCTCAAAATCCCTGAAGGTGCCTTTTCTTTCCCTGAACTGTTCATCAAGATAGGTTACTGAAATCTTTTTGTATCTTTTTACCGGTCTGGTGCCCGAAAGAGACAGGCAGCCTTCCTCGGTTTCAGTGTATTCCGTGCTGTGTGAAGTAATAACCGGATTTATCATGATTTTGTATTTTCCCGCAATCTGTGCAGCCAGAATGGTTCTGGTTACCCCGATCATATTTGCCGCCATTCCGACGCAGCGGTCACTGTTTGCCTTTAATGTGTCAAGAAGATCCTGAACGGTCTCCATATCCTCCGGACCTGCCGGTTCTGATTTTACTCTCAGAAATATAGGATCCCTTACTATCTGTTTTACCATACTGTTATTCCTTTGAAATGAGGCATACCGAATGTGCGGATATGCCGAGCTTTTCACCTGTAAATCCGAGATGTTCCTCGGTTGTCGCCTTTACATTTACTGCTGAAATATCAAGCCCTGCTGACATTGCTATATTTGCGCGCATGGTTTCAATGTACGGTGCAAGCTTAGGTGCCTGAGCTATTACTGTGGCGTCAATATTTTCAATTCTGTATCCCTGTCCTGCTGTTATTTCCGCAACATATTCAAGAAGCTTAAGGCTGTCTGCTCCTCTGTACTTCTCATCTGTATCAGGAAAATGCTTTCCGATATCACCGAGTGCTGCTGCACCAAGAATGGCATCCATTACCGCATGCACAAGAACATCCGCATCCGAATGGCCGAGAAGCCCCGTTTCATGAGGGATTTTCACACCGCCCAGTATTAAATCTCTTCCTTCAACAAGCTTATGAACATCATATCCGTGTCCGACTCTGAACATTTAATTTCCTCCCTGTTCTCCGAGAATCGCCTCTGCTACAGCGATATCCTCAGGTGTTGTGATTTTTATATTTTTATAGTCTCCGGTTGTCATACACACCTTCACGCCTATTGCCTCAGCCATCTGGCAGTCATCGGTAAAATCAAGATAGTTTCTCTGAGAAAATTCAACTGCTCTCATATATACCGATCTTTTGAAAACCTGAGGTGTCTGGGTAATATAAAGTGATGAACGCGGAGGTGTATCCGTGATAAGTCCGTCAGATACAACCTTTATGGTGTCCTTTACAGGAACGCCAAGAACCGCACCGCTGAACACTCTTGCATCAGCAATGGTTCTTTCGATATTTTCAGGTGTAACAAGAGGACGTGCCCCGTCATGAACGGCAATCATGGAAGTGCTGTCAGAAATCCTTCTCAGACCGTTTATAACACTTTCCTGTCTTGTACTGCCTCCCGGAACCACGCATGAAAGCTTTGAAACGCTGTATTCTGCGGCAAGCGCCTTAAAGGTTTCAATACTTTCCTCACGGGTTACCACTATTATTTCTGAAACGCTTTCACATTTTTCAAATGCAAGCATGGAACGTACTATAACCGGTATTCCGCCTACTTCCGCAAGCTGTTTGTTCGTGCCCTGCATACGGGTTGAACTGCCGGCCGCTACTATAATTACTGATGTATCCATCCTATAAAATTCCTTTCTGCGTTTTCTGTCAATCTGCATTCACTGTATATTATATCACATACTGAGAAAATTTAAAAGGAAACTGTAAATTATAGTCAGGAAAATAAAAAGCCACTGCAGAGCAGTGGCTTTTTATAAGGAAATATATGAGAAAAACACGATTTAATGAGAAATTATCAAATTTACAAAATAATAAGCAAGCTACTATCGCAACTTGCTTAAGAGTTGGGGCGGAAGGATTTGAACCCTCGGAATGGTGGAGTCAGAGTCCACTGCCTTACCGCTTGGCGACGCCCCAGTCTGTTTTGTTTGTGTCTGTCATCTGACGACTTTTAAATTATATCACAGTACAGTTCCGTTGTCAACACTTTTTTTAAAAAAAATCAAAAAAATTTTCATTTATAAATTATGCACACTTAAAACACAACTGAAACCTTTTTTTGTATCGTATAAACATCACATAACAGTTAAAGTGTCCTGGCAGTATTTTTTCCAAATTCTATTGACTTTGTTCCAGACAAGGGATATAATAGTATCAGACACTAAAGGATACTGAATTTACGCAGTATCATATTCATATTTTTACTGATACTTTTTTCATTTACCCTATATTTTCATCAGATGATACCGCCGGTACGCCCCCTGTGCCGGCGGTATTTATCTTTTATTTTGATTGACAACTGACCTGCTCTGTACTATAATAAAGTAGTATATTACAGAAAACAAAAGAAAGATACGGAGGCACAATATGAATAATCTTATCACAGCACTTAAGGGCTTTGCCCTTGGCATAGCATTTGTTGTTCCTGGATTCAGCGGCGGAACCATGGCAGTAATACTCAAAATCTACGACAGACTTCTTAACGCCATTTCCCTGAGCATAGAAAAACTTAAAAAGAACTTTTTCTTCCTGCTTTTTCTGGCAATAGGCATGGCCGCAGGTGTATTTGCAACAGCAGTCGGACTTTCATGGCTCTTTGAAAACCACCCGGTTCCGACAAGCCTTGTGCTCACAGGCATCGTACTCGGAAGTCTTCCGACAATCTGGAAGGAATGCACATCCGAGAAAAAGTTCAAACCGGTAAACATCATCCCTTTCATCATTGCATTTGCCGTTATGGTGGTTATGTTCTTCATCGAAAATGCCGAAATGGCTGAAACTGCGGCACAGACCGAGTTCTCAGCAGGACTTGCACTGAAACTCGCCGCCGGAGGATTTGTTGCAGCAGTCTCAATGGTTATCCCTGGTCTCAGCGGTTCGCTTATGCTCACCATAATGGGCATGTATGAAACAGCAATCGCTGCTGTAAAGGACCTTAACATCGCTCTTATCGCACCTGTCGGCATCGGCGCTGCTGTCGGTATTCTTTCAGGCGCAAAGCTCATATCAGTCCTTCTCAGAAAATTCAGACAGGGCACATACGCAGTAATCATCGGACTTATAGCTGGTTCACTGCTCACAATATTCCCTTCAGACTTTGCTTTCAACTCAGAAGGAATCATCGGCATAGTACTCGGCATCATTGGTTTTATCATCCCGATAGTATTTGACAGACTCCCTGCAGCAAAGGAAGCATCAAAGGGAGAATAAGTCAGTAAGGAGGTTGTATTCTATGAGAAAATATATAAAGGCATATATAGCCTATATCGACAGGCTGCTTGCACAGGGTGAAATCCCGGAAATCGACAGGATCAGGGAAAATCACCTTAAGCAGATATCATTTATGCAGCATGAACGTCTCATGCATCTCATAGTTACAGTGCTCTTTTCTGTTATGCTCTTCATAACAATCGGAATACTCACATACACCGACAATATCACATACTGCTTTTTAACAGTACTGCTTCTTGTTCTGCTTGTTCCGTATATCTTCCACTACTACTTTCTCGAAAACGGAATTCAGAAAATGTACAGACAGTACAACGCAATGAACTATGACAGCAGTTTTCCTGCTGAGTGCCTTAACAGCTCAGGAAACAGCCCTGAAAACGAAACCAGATGAAAATACATTCCCTGTACAGAATTATCATCGCACCGGTGATACTGTCTGTCATCATAATATATCTCGCCTTCTATTCAGTAGGCGTGGTCGAAAAAAACATCGCCGAAGAAGAAGCTTCAGCCTATATCTCCTCACTTGTCACAAATATTTTCGAAGACAGCAGTGAGTATGAACAGCTTACCGAAAATCTCTGTCAGGAATATGAACTCAAAGTCAAGACTCTTTCAGTTCTCATTTCACAGCTTCCGAAAACTCTGAGCGAAGACATGACTTCCGAGGAACTGCGAATTGCCTCAGGTGCTGACGAGATAATGATTTCGGATGCAAACGGACTTATTATATTCAGTACAACCCCCGACTCGGAAATCGGTTACGTAAACGAACAGTTCCGGGACGGCCTGTGGGAGAAAAACTACTGCAGTACAGTAATCAGCAAGTCAGACGAATGCATTGTTTTTGAAACTGCGGTATCACGCAGAAACAATCACGGACTTATCATTGCACGATTTGTAAACACAGCACTGAATGATGTATTCAACTACAACGGCTCGTCCTACGCAATCCGGCGAAGTCCTGCATTCAAAGCAGGAACAACCGCGGTCATAAATCTTGATGACAGTACATTCACCGCGCACACAAACGCTGATCTCATCGGTACCGAATGCATTATCCCGACGGAAAAGTTCAGAAACCAGAGCGGATATTTCTCATACAGATACACTCACGAGCCGTCATTTGTCTTCTACGAATACTATGACGACAGCACAGTCATAATGACTGTAATTTCAAAGGAATACGTGTACACCAAAAGAACGCTTGTTCTTATATGGCTGCTGGTACTCGACTTCGCAGTTCTGCTTGGTTTTATTCTGGCAGCAAGAAGCTATATCAAAAACAGCTGATCGTCATTCCGGCCAGTTCACTATTGTAAGTCAGAACGCCTCAGAGCAGCGCTGCTCTGAGGCGTTTACTGTCAGCCGGTATGCACGGAGATGACGAAGTCATCGGATGTGCAGGGCAATATTAATAAAATAAATATAGTGAACGTCAAAATAAATTTGACGTTCACTATATTTTACTGTTATTTTATTTGCTTTCAGAATCGCGTTTAACGTCTTCAAGCATTACATCAACGTCATAATAGTTTCTGTTTCTGATAATTGTAAGATGAATCTTGTCTCCGGCATCATGGTTTTTGATTGCCTTCTTAAGATCTTCGCCGCATGACACGAGTTCACCGTCAGCACCGACAATGATATCCCCTGCCTTGATTCCTGCCTTGTCTGCAGGACCGTTTTCATTTACTCCAACAACCTGAACCCCGCTGGAAGCAGAATTCTGTGAATAGTATGATGTTGAAGCCTGTGACAGATCCTTGTATGTAATACCGAGCTGAGGACGACCCGTAACATATCCGTGTGAAGTAAGATCGTCAATAATTTTCTTTGCATCATCTATAGGAATAGCAAAACCGAGGCCCTCTATCATAGCTGATGATGAAGAATACGATGACGAAAGCTTCATTGAGTTAATTCCGATAACCTGTCCGAACTGATTAATCAGCGGGCCGCCGGAATTACCGTTGTTGATTGCCGCATCCGTCTGGATAAGCTTCATTGTTGTGTCATTTACGGAGATTTCTCTGTCAAGACCTGATATGTAACCGGCTGTAAGTGTGCCGAAAAGGTCAAATCCAAGCGGATTTCCTATGGCAAGAGCAGGATCGCCGACACTGAGCTTGTCAGAGCTGCCGAATTCTGCAGGAACAAGTCCCTCCGCATCGGCTTTAAGTACTGCAAGGTCAGTCTGTCTGTCATATCCGACTATAACAGCATCATATTCGGTTTCATCAGAAAGGCGGACAGATATTTTCTTTCCTACTCCGTAGCTGTCACTTGAAACAACATGCGCATTTGTAAGGATGTATCCGTCTTCAGAAAGGATTATTCCTGTACCTGTTCCCGGAACCTCCTCGGTAACAGTATCAGAACCGAAGCTCCAGAAATCAAATGACTGACTCTGGTATTCAAAAACTGTTGTAACGCCGACAACGGAAGGAAGAACCTTTCTGTAGATAGCCTGTGTTGTAAGTGTTTCCTTTCTGTCCTGTATGCTGATAAGACTTTCAGATACGAAATTGTCTTTCGGAAGCTCCTTGTTTGCGGATTCCTTTTCTTCATTTTCGTCATCGGCAGGAAGCTGACGGTTAGCAGTTACTGCCGGTGATTCTTTTGCTGAAAACGGATTTCCGTGTTCGTCTATATATTTGTATCCGGCAATCGAGCCCACCGAAACCGCTGCCATACAGCAGACTGCCAGCACTGCCTTAACAGCACCTCTGCCGCCTTTTTTCTTCGGAGGTTCAGGTGTCGGGCCGCCGTTTCCCTGTGTATAGTTCGGAACGGATGTATGTGTTTCTTCCGGATTGTAGCTGTAATTGTTTTCGTACATAATACATTACCCCTTTTCTGTTCATATTAATAATTTTAATCTTTAATGTGATAAATATATGATAACATACAGAAATATTCTTCACACCGCAGTTATGCGCATCTTGCCAATTCACAGGAAAAATGTTATAATTACAGTGTTTACTTACAGTACAGGAAAATGATTTCCCGGGAAAGGACACTAAAAATGACAAATATTCCGGAACAGGTTAAAACAGCACTCAGAATGCTGTCAGATGCCGGCTTTGAGGCATACATAGTCGGCGGCTGCGTACGCGACTTTCTGCTCGGACGCACTCCGAACGATTACGATATAACAACAAATGCACTCCCGGAACAGACCCAGGCAGTTTTCAGAGGATACAAATGCATCGATGTCGGCATTCAGCACGGAACTGTGGCCGTTATCATAGACAGAATGCAGCTTGAAATCACAACATACCGTATTGACGGTGAATACAGCGACAAACGCCATCCTGAATCAGTTACGTTCTCATCCGAACTCAGGGACGATCTCTCACGGCGTGACTTCACGGTAAATGCCATGGCATGCAGTTCCGAAGGCACCATCGTTGACTGCTTCAGCGGAAAGGAAGACCTCGGAAACGGAGTTATAAAATGCGTCGGAGAAGCAAAAAAAAGATTTGACGAGGACGCACTCAGAATTATGAGAGCTGTCAGATTTGCCTCCCAGCTCGGATTCACCATTGACCCTGAAACTGAAAATCAGATTTTCAGACTTAAGGACACACTGAAGATGATTTCAGCGGAAAGACTCCGTGCGGAGCTTGACAAGCTCATATGCGGAAAAGCAGTTTTTGATATACTGATGAAATACCATGAAATTCTCGAAGTGTTTATCCCTGAGATTACAGAAACAGTGGGATTTGAGCAGCACAGCAAATATCATGACTTTACAGTGTGGGAGCACATGTCCCGTTCAGTAAGCAATTCAGTAAACAGCGTCCCGGTAAGACTTACAATGCTGCTGCACGATATTTCAAAACCTGAGTGCTTTGAGCTCTATCCGGACGGTTCAGGACATTTCAAAGGACATCCGGAAAAAGGTGCGGTAAAAGCCGCAGCAATTCTTAAACGCCTCAGATACGACAACAAAACAATAAAAACAGTTACCACACTTATAAAGTACCATGACATAAAATTCAAAAGCAGGCAGGACATAAAAAGAGTCATGTCCGCAACGGGTCCTGACCTGTTTTTCACGCTTCTTGATGTTCAGTACGCTGACGGAGCCTCCAAGCTCAGATCGGGAGAATCCCATATAAACGACCTTGAGTGGGCACGTTCAGAAGCCGTGGATATAACCGCAAAGCACGAATGTCTGAGTATCGGGGAGCTGGACATAAACGGAACCCAGCTTATGAACGAAGGTTTCAGAGGCGCTCAGATAGGAAATGTACTGTCGGCAATGCTTGACGCCGTGCTGGACGACCGCCTTGAAAACAAATACGAAAAGCTCCTTGAGTTTGCCGTCAGTTCAGTTACAGTAAACGACAAATGAAACGGTTGTTTCTTTAAGGAAACACTCATATAAAACAGACAGCGCAGCAAAGCTTCGTAAATACGTATCTTTGCTGCGCTGAATTTTATCTGGCGGAGAGCAGTTTCCTGACAGTCCCTTTGCTTTTTATTTTTTCTCAGTTGACTGACGGAAAACAAGTCTGTGGTCAAGACAGATACGTCCCTTGTGATTCTGTCCTGAAATATTTTCAACAACAAGCCTCGCCACTGTTTTGCCGATCTCGAAGCACGGCTGCTCAACTGTTGTTATTGACGGAGTGTACATCTCGGTCATGCTGATATTATCAAATCCAATTACCGAAAACTCCCTGCCTATATCAAATCCAAGCTCTGTTGCTTTTTTTACTACACCTGCAGCAAGGAAGTCTGATATTGCAAAAACTGCTGTAGGTCTGTTTTTCATCCTGTTAAAGTACTCGGCAGCCTTCATGCCGCTTGTGTAATCGTATGAGTCCCTGAAAATATACCTTTCATCAAACTCAATGCCGCTCTCGCCAAGAGCTCTGATATATCCGTTTTCACGTTCAACCGAAGAAGGAGCACGAACCTCCGTTGATACCATGCCTATTCTTCTGTGTCCGATGGAAATCAGGTACTTTACCGCATCATAAGCTGCTTTCTCATTGTCAATCAAAACTGTAAGCACATCAGAACCCTGACGCGGTTCACAGCAGAGTGCTATGCAGTAGTTTTTTGAAAGTTCGCTGAGAGTCACATCATCGAGAACCGTACCCATAAGAATGGCTGCATCAACAGTACGGTTTTTGAGCATTCCGAGAAGTCTCTCTTCATGAGGCCTGTAGCTGTTTGTAGTACTCATAAAAATATCATATCCGTGATTGAGTGCTTCAATCTGCATGCCGTGAAGTATCTGACTGTAGTAAGTCTGCTCGGTTGAAGGAACAAGAGCAAGAATTACGTTTGTCTCACGCTTTCTGAGATTTCTTCCCAGAAAATTAGGCTTATAGTTAAGCGCCTTTATAGCCTCATTTACCTTTTCTGTTGTTTCCGGAGATACAGCTGCACTGTTGTTAAGGACACGCGAAATAGTTGCAACTGACACCCCGGCCAGTTTTGCGACGTCTTTTATTGTTGCTTCCAAATTTTCATCTCCATTCTGTGATGTTTTGCCAAAACCATCGTTTACAATCTGTGGTTTTTGCTGATTATAAAACGATTACATTCGATATATTTATATTATATCAGATATAACCTGAAAAATCAACCGCACATTTTCATACAAATTCAACTATATCTGCATAGACAAATTTTTAATTACATGCTACAATGTGTACATATCCACCATATGATACAAAAATGCAAAGGGGAAAAACATGAAAATACACAACCAGTCAAAAATCATACTACAATATATCATCCCTGCTGCTGTCATCGGATGTGCAGGGGAATAAAAATAAATTTATTATAGTGAATGCAGAATTAATTTCTGCGTTCACTATAATAAAACTGTAAAAAAACGTTTGTAATTATTTCGAGATTTCTCTTAATATGTACATAGACAATATTAATAAAAAATGATATACTATATTAGGATTAGTTTGTCCATATTTATTTTTTATACTCGTATTTTTTTATTTAAAAGTTATATTTACATTTTTCATTTAAGGCGGAAAGATTTATGAAATTAAGAAAACTAGCATCTATTACGGGACTTGCTTTGTCCCTCTCACTGTGTGCTCCGTTTGCAGCTTATGCAGTAAATGCAGAAGAGGAAGCCCCGATTTTTGCGGACGACTTCGAAGGTGAAAACATAAGCGGATGGGGCGTTCTCGGCGGCGCAGGCACAATGGTACTTGACACGGAAAACAAGCAGTCCGGCAATTCGTCACTGAGTGTTTCAGAAAGACAGCAGCCGTTCAACGGACCGTCAATCACTCTTGACAAATATATCGAAGCCGAAGAAACATACCGTTTCTCAGGCTGGGTTTTCAACGCTTCACCGGAAGCTGCATCAATCAACTGTACTCTGAGATTTTCAGACTCAGTAAACGTAGATTCATACACAGGCATAACCACAATAGAAGCTGAACCTTCTGTATGGACATATTTCGAAGGATCTGTTGATACTCCTGAGGATCTTGCATCAACACTTCTCTACTTTGAATGTGAAAACACTGCAGTTAATTTCAATATTGATGATATACGTGTATACGGAAAAACTCCTGAGGCTCCGGTTAATCTTGAGGGCCCAGCAGACAAAAAGGAAGCTGTTGACAAATACTCATTCGACTTTGAAAGCGGATTCAACGAATGGATAAGCAGAGGTGACACACGTCTCATCAGAACAGACGAACAGCAGAATTCAGGAAACTACTCACTTCTTTCAACAAACAGAAACAAGGTATGGAACGGTCCTTCAGTTCCGATTGACGGAATTCTCCGTGAAACAGAATACACATACGAAGGAAGCATTCTCTATACTGACAAGAAGGCTGATGATGTTCACGAGTTCCTTCTTGAGGTTCAGTATTCATTCAACGGAAATGAAAACTACGTTAATATAGCAAGAACTGATGTAAATAAAAACGAATGGACAAAATTAAAAGGCACATATTCAGTTCCTGCAGGAGCTACAAACGTAACCCTGTATCTGCAGACAACAAATCCTGACGAAGAATCAAATCCTGCTGAGCTTACTCACACAGACCTTGTTTCTTTCTACGTTGACGACATCTCAGTTACAAGATCAGACCTTGTAGGCAAAAAGGATTTCAGCAAAATCTTCGAATCAATCGGAATAAACGGTCTTCTTCTCATAATCGCAGGCATCGTTATCCTCGTTGTTCTGATAGTTGTAATTGCAAGACTCAGATCATCAGACTCTGAAGAAACTGAAGCCTCAGCTGCCGAATCCGAAGGTGTTCAGGACGTTCTTGATACTCTTGACGGAAAAAATGAAAAGGCTGAAGAAAATTCTTCAGAAGATACTGCAGACAGCAAACCTGAAAAGGCTGATGAACAGAAGGAAGAAAAGTCTTCCGAAAGCAGCGATTCCGAAAAGGAACCTGAAACAAAACAGGAAAGCAAAAAGAAAAAGAACAAAAGCAGTGCAGAGGATTCACGTTCAAAGGAAGTATTCGGAATAGAAACCTTCTCATACGATGATCCTGATGCAGCAACTGCTACTGACAACACAGAAGGCGGTTCAGTTGAAAATCCTGACAGTCCTTTTGACGGATTCTGATATACATCAGTCTGTCAATTTAAACAGTATATTTACGGGACAGGTTTTTACCTGTCCCGTTTTTTTTATGGATACCCCGGTTAATCCGGCAGAGGCTGATGTCATCCGGAAAACACCGGTTAAATCAGTCTCGTTTTCTATAGTTGTAAGATATGTACAGACTTACACTTTCAGTATCGGCAGATTTGATATAGACAATATGCACAGAATGTGTTATAATTACGTATAAGATATTATCATTTCAGAAAAACATGGGGAAAAAATAAGTTATTCTGAAGAATTTAAAGCAAAGCGGGGATTATAATTATGAAAAGAAAATTTTTATCTTTCGGTATAGCCTGTTCTCTGGCACTTGCATGTTCAGCGCCATCAGTGTTCAGCGGCGAAATCAGCGCCGAGGATGAAGCATCCGTTATATTTTCAAGTAATTTTGAGGATGAAGTTATAAACGACTGGACACCGTTCGGGGGCGGCGGCAAACTTTCTCTTGACACTGCCAACGGACATGAAAGCGGAAAAAGTCTTAAGATAACTGAAAGAAACGAAGCGTATCACGGACCTTCACTTATGGGCGATACATTTTTCAAACCTGAGAAAACATACAGCTTCAGTTCATGGGTTTATCAGGAAAGCGATTCTCCGAAGGATATAACCTGGACTCTTCGATACGTTGATTCTCTCGGAACAGCCAATTTCCGACAGATTGGAACAGCAAGCGTACCGTCCGGGGAATGGACTGAGATTGCCGGAACGATTGATATTCCGGAAGACTCCGTTGCATATCTTATGTATTTCGAATGTAAAAATGCAGGTGTTGATTTCAACATAGATGACATTCAGATACTCGGCGACAAAACTGACCATGAAGAACGCACTACAGACAAGCAGGGTTATCTTTACTATTTTGATTTTGAAAACAGCAACGAATTCTGGTCACCGCGCGGCGACAACAGACTTATCCGTACAGACGAGTTCAGCAATACCGGCTCACACTCCATATATGTAGCCAACAGAACCAGAACATGGAACGGACCTACAGTAAACGTCAACGATATAAAGCGCGGCATCTCATACTTCTATTCCGCATACATCATGTACAACGGTGAGGAATATGAAGACAGTCACGATTTTCGAATGGAGGTTCAGTACAATCTCAACGGCGAGGCTGTATATCAGCTTATTACCCAGAAAACAGTTAAAAAAGACAACTGGACAAGAATTACCGGTACATATACTCTTCCTGAGGGCGCAGCAGATGTTTCATTTTATGTTCAGACAGCCAACCTCCAGGAAGGTGATGAGCTTACAAACGATGACCTTATGTCATTCTACACTGATACGGTTACAATCTCCGAAACATCAGTTATTCACAGGCAGACAGCTGTAAAGGTCGCTGTTTATTTCATTATAGCTCTTATTGTTCTTCTTGTTATCAGATTTGCAGCTGTGACAGCTATAAGAAAGCTTAATTCAAAGAAAGAAGTACTTCGTTCAAGAGCCAAGGATGCTATGACCCAGTGCTTCAACAGAAACGCTTACGAATCCCGTATTCAGGAGCTTTCAAAAGATCCTCAGAAATGTAAAACTCTCTTCTTTGCACTCTGTGACGTAAACTTCCTCAAATACATCAACGACAATCTCGGACACGAGAAAGGAGATGAGGCCATCACAAGATGCGGCCAGCTTCTTATGAATGCTGTCGGAAATAACGGTGATGTATACCGTACCGGCGGTGACGAGTTTGTATGTATTACAACAAAACCGGTTAAGGATATAATCCGTGAAGCTATCAGAAAGGAATCAGAAACAGATAAGGGATATCCTTTTGAAGTGGCATCAGGATTTGCTGAATATGACAGGGAGAAGGATACTGATACTCCTGACGTTACGGCGATAATCGAACGTTCAGACAAGGAAATGTACGCCGACAAGCAGGAAATCAAGTCAAGAAACGCAGAATTCTCTAGAAAATAATTATTTTTAATTCCCCTTGTAAGTTTTCAAGGGGAATTATCGTTTAATGCGTGCATTGACTACAGCATATCAAAAGTGTTATAATACAATAGCATGTAATTCGAAAAATTTAATCAGTGGTTCCTTAAGTACGTAATTTTATCCGAAATCACAGCATCAGTCAGATTACCGGTGAAAGTCAGATTTATTTTGACGTTCACTATATGCGATTCCGGTAATACTAATCTGGATACTCCTGGCAGCAGTGATTGTAAAAATTTTCAGATAACATGGAGAAACGCCGGCAGAATTATACATTTAGTGAATTATACAAAAAAACTATTGTGTTTATAAAGAAAATATGATATAATGTACTAAAAGTATTTATCTGATTTATGAGGGGAAATACGGGGGTTTTTATGAAGAACAGAATTAGTTTTAGTATAAAGCAAATTTTTATGGCTTCAATAGCTATGACAGGCCTGCTGACTGTTATTATTTTGTATTCCAGAGTTCAGGAATCTGTTATTTCACAGCAGATAGAATCAGCTGTAAGCCAGAGCACGGATAATTTATGCAGTATTATCGATTCATCACTTGGATATGCACTCAACAGTATACAGGTTGTTTCCAATGCTGTAACAGGCAGGATGACATCACCGGAGCTTGAAAATGTAGCGGAGGTACTCGGTTCACTTATTTCCACAACACCATTTTCCCGTATTGAGTACATAAGAAGTGACGGAATGAATCTTACTGATGCAGGGGCACCGTTTGATGCAAGCGAACGTGAGTACTATATCCGCGGTATCACAGGTGAATCAGGTATCTGGATTAATTATCATCCTAAGTATTCAGAGGAACCGCTTCTTAACTTTTATACTCCGCTGTATTACAATAATAAAATAGCCGGAGTTCTGACCGGAACCCTCGGCGGAAATACAGATGTTGCTCCTATGCTTATGAGCGGACTGTACGGACAGAAGATTTTCGGACTTCTTGTTGATGAGTAAAATACCATTATTGCCTCTTCAGAGACTTTTAAACCGGGTGTTGTACTTAACTGGGATTCACTTCAGATAAGCGAGGAAAACAAGCAGAAATTTCTGGATAAACTTGATGAATCTGACGGAAGAGCATTTGTACTCATCGGAAATAAAGGAAGAATGACTGCTTCGGTTAAGGAAACCGGTGTAAGCGGGTGGAAAGTAATTCACATTCTCAGCGGCAACGACTATAAGAAGGTAATGAAGCGTACAAAAAACGCTGCACTTCATGCAGTACTTTGCGTTCTTGGAATATGTATTATTGTATCCGTCGAATTATTTCTTGATTATAAAAGAAGATCAGGTGAGAGAATTTCAAAAGCAAATTCAGAACGTGATGAAACTATTTCAATTATGAGGTCAATGAATGGAATCTACTACAGTGTTCATCTGATTGATCTGCGGAATGATACTGCGGTTGAGTACGAAGCATCAGGTGTTGTTCACAGCGTTTTTCAGAATTCTGACAATAAATCTGCTTCTGAAATTATGACCGGGGTAATAAATAATACTATGACTGATGCTTATCTTCAGGCTGGTCTTGTATTTTCCGATGTAACCACTCTTCAGGAACGAATGAACGGTAAAAAGTTCATTGCAATGGACCTTGAAGGAAAAAATGTCGGCTGGATAAGAATGTCATTTATTACTATAGAGGCTGATGAGAACAGGATTCCGCTCAGGGTTGTATGTACTACTCAGATTATTGATGAGGACAAAAAACGTGAGGAAGGTCTTATTATCAAGTCAAATACTGACGAGATGACTGGCTTTTACAACAGAAGGGCGTATGAGGAAGATATTGCTGCATTCAGTGACAAATATTCTGACAAACCTTTTGTTTATGTTTCCGCTGATGTCAATGAGCTGAAGATAGTTAATGACAATATCGGGCACAGTGCAGGGGATGAGCTTATCTGCGGTGCTGCTGAATGCATGAGAAAGTGTTTCGGAGGACTCGGAAAACTTTACAGAACCGGCGGTGACGAGTTTGCAGCCATTCTGTTTGCAGATCACGAACAGGTCGAAAAGATAAAGACTGATATTGAAGAGGAAACAGAAAGCTGGCACGGAAATCTTATAGAGAGTCTGTCACTGTCATGCGGTTATGCTGAGAGCAGTGAATTTCCGGATATGTCGGTTACTGAACTGTCGAGGACTGCAGACAGGAGAATGTATGACGCAAAGTCACTGCACTACAGAAAGAAGGGTGTTGACCGCCGCGGACGTTCGGCTGCTCATACAGCACTCTGTGCTCTCTATACCAAGATTCTCAAAATAAATATTACGGACGATACGTATACGATAGTTAATATGAATGAGAGTGAGCAGGAAGAGTCGATGGGATTTTCAGATAAAATTTCATCATGGCTTACTGAATTTGGAAAATCCGGACAGGTTCATCCTGATGACCTTGCAGAGTATCTCCGCAGAACCGATATGGATTATCTCAGTAAGTATTTTAAAGAGGGAAGGACTTACGCCGGAATTCATTACAGACGTAAATCAGGTGACAGGTACAGTCATGTAATTATGGATCTGATTCCTGCTGATGATTATACCCATACTAATCAGACACTGTTCCTGTATGTAAAGTCTATTGAAACTCAGGACAGTACGGATTTGTAATATTATGACCGGAAAACGGGGAAATGTGAAAAGCAGTAAAACGGAGGCAAAGCATGAATTATACCGAGGCACGTGAATATATAAACAGTTATACCAAATCAGGCGGAAAGGTAAAAAATCTGAGCAGGGCCGAAGGACTGATGAAAAAGCTCGGAGATCCGCAGAAAAACCTTAAGTTTGTTCATATTGCAGGAACAAACGGAAAGGGCTCTGTTCTTGAACTTATGTCACAGTCCCTGATAAATGCAGGGTACAGAACAGGACAGTTTACTTCACCCTTTATGCGCGTATATGAGGACCGCATCAGAATAAACGGCGAAAATATTTCAGAGGATAAAGTAGCGGAATACTGTACCGCTGTTGCTGAAGCGGCAGGTGATGAACAGTACAGCCAGTTTGAAATAACAATGGCTGTGGCAATGCTTCATTTTGCTGCTGAAAAATGTGATATTGTTTTTCTTGAGGCAGGTATCGGCGGGGTATTCGACTGCACCAATATTATCGAGGAGCCTGTTTTATCGGTTATTACTTCAATTTCGCTTGACCATACAGATATTCTCGGTAAAACTGTTCAGGAAATTGCAATGCAGAAGGCCGGAATAATAAAAAGAGACAGACCTGTTGTTGTTTCATGGGATAACAGGAGCGTTCTTCAGATTTTCCAGAAGGAATGTATTTTCAAAAATTCACTGTTAATAATTCCGACTGAAGATGAATTTGAAAATATTGAAACGGATGAAGACGGCGGACACTTTGAGTATAACGGAGTCAGATATAATCTGAAGATGCACGGAAGACACCAGATTATCAATGCTGCTGCTGCGTTAAAGGCACTTGAGGTTCTCGAAGCCGAAGGATTTGAAGCAGGAGAAAAAGATATACAGAAGGCGTTTTCTGAAGTTCAGGTACTGTCCAGGGTTGAGGTTATCAGCAAAAATCCTGATATAATTATTGACGGCGGTCACAATCCTGCAGGTATAAGTGCACTTCTGTCTGCACTTACTTCGATGAATATAGTACGTCCTGTGTTTATATTCGGTATGGTAAGCAGCAAGGATGCTGAGACGGCTGCAATGCTGCTTTCGTCCTATGCAAAAGCAGTTGTATGCGTTGACGGTTTTGCTCCTAATGCGACTGACAGGACAAAGCTTGCGTCAATGATTAAGTGTGACAAATATGCTGCCGCTGCGGAAGATGCTCTTACTCTTGCAAAAATGGTTGCAAAGAGTGAAAACAGTCCGATTGTAATCTGCGGTTCACTGTACATGACGGAAATTTTCAGAAAAATGCTGTGAACGTAAAAAGTGAAGCAGTAATGTATTTATATTAATAAATTGCCTCTGCTTGTTAAAAGCAAAGCTTTAAGGAAGCACTGATTAAGTCT
>DCGK01000011.1:14376-16165 GCA_002315235.1 Ruminococcus sp. UBA1780 | reverse complement strand
TGATTTAATCAGTGTTTCCTTAAAAAACAGCACATCGAAGATACGTTTTTACGTAATTTCTGATGTGCTGTCTGCGTTTTATCAGGACTTATAATTCAGGCCATTTATCTTTAACTTCAGTCCGGACAGGAGTATTAATTCTTTCAGCAAGCATAGTGTTGCGTTTAAGAACGTTCATATTTCTTACAGCCATGGCAAGTGCTTTCTGTGTTCCGACTATAACCATTATTTTTTTTGCTCTTGTTATTCCCGTGTAAACAAGATTGCGCTGAAGCATGACGTAGTGTGTTGTCATGACTGGCATTACGACAACAGGGTATTCTGAACCCTGACTTTTGTGAACGGTTGTTGCATACGCAAGAACGAGCTCTTCAAGCTCTGAACTGTCATAAATAACAGTACGGCCTTCAAAGTTTACTGCAAGCTCATTGTCTTCAGTACTTACGCTTTCAACAGTTCCGATATCTCCGTTAAAAACTTCCTTGTCGTAATTGTTTCTGATCTGCATTACCTTGTCATTCACGCGGTACTGTACGCCGCCGCGGCGAAGACAAAGTGTTCCGGGATTAACGGCGTTCTGAAGAATTTCATTGAGTCTTGCAGCACCGACAGGTCCGCGCTGCATAGGAGTAAGTACCTGGATTTCACGTGCAGGGATATTGTAGTGTGAAGAAAGTCTGCGGCTTACAAGACTGACTATTTCATTCGCAGCCTGTTCCGGTTCTTCACACTCGATAAAAAAGAAATCCGTGTTCTTTCCGTTTGAAATATCAGGCATCTGACCTTTGTTTATCCGGTGTGCATTCATTATAATGCGGCTGGTCTGAGCCTGTCTGAAAATCTTCGTAAGCTTTACAACAGGGAAGAAGTCTGAATTTATCATGTCACGCAGTACATTTCCTGCACCTACACTCGGAAGCTGGTCGGTATCTCCGACAAAAATGAGAACCATGCTGTCAGGTACAGCTTTAAGAAGGTGATACATAAGCATGATATCAATCATTGAGCACTCATCAACTATAAGTGCATCACCCTGAAGTTTGTTGTTTTCATTTCGCTGAAATCCTTCAGGGGGCTTGACTTCAAGAAGTCTGTGTATTGTTTTGGCTTCCATACCTGTTGCTTCAGACATACGTTTTGCAGCTCGTCCTGTAGGTGCGGCGAGAAGAATTGAAGCACCGCATAGCTTAAGAGCATTTATAATGCCAAGTGTTGTGGTTGTTTTTCCTGTTCCGGGACCTCCGGTCAGAATGAGAATTTTGTTCCTGACCGAAGCTGTAATAGCTTCCATCTGGGTTTCGTCATACGCCATTCCGGTTGAGGCTGCAATTTTTTCGCTGAGGCCGTTTATCTGAGCTTTTACCGAAGAATCTGCAGAGAATATTTCGCGGAGTCTTCTGGCTGTACCGTATTCAGCGAAATAGAAGGGAGGAAGATATACCACAGTTTCATCATCTTTGATTTCAGTTTTAAGTTCTCCTGCAGAAATCATTTTCTCCATTGTTTCCAGTATTGTTTCCTCACTGACATCGAGAAGCTCAGCTCCTGAACCGGCAAGCATATTCTGTGTTGCATAGCAGTGACCTTCATCTGAAAGCTTATTGAGTGTATATACTATACCGCTTCTTATACGTTCATATTTTTCATGACCGAATCCCATTTTTGCAGCTATTGTGTCAGCTGTTCTGAAACCAATGCCCCAGATATCATCAGCGAGCCTGTATGGGTTTTCCTGAACAACCTGTATACTGTCGTTTCCGTATGTTTTGTAAATCTTTGTTGCATGTGA
>DCGK01000011.1:0-14349 GCA_002315235.1 Ruminococcus sp. UBA1780 | reverse complement strand
GATGAAACATTATGACTCTGCAGAAAAACCATAATGTTCTTGACCTCTCTCTGCTCAGTCCATGATTTTTTTATCTGATTAACACGTGCCTCGCCTATTCCCGGAACATTCAGAAGTTCATCAGGAGTGTTGTCTATAATGTTCAGAGTTTCAGCACCGAAAAACTTGACTATTCGCTTTGCATATTTAGGTCCGATTCCTTTTACAAGTCCGCTCCCAAGATATTTTTCAATTCCGTAAACAGTGGCAGGGAGAGTTTCCTCAAAGGTTTCGGCAACAAACTGTTTTCCGTATTTTGCATCATTTTTCCATGTGCCGCCCAGTGAAAGAACGGAACCAACGTGTACCTCAGGCATCAGACCGACAACAGTCACAAGATCTGAATACCCCTGTACTCTGCATTTCAGAACAGCATATCCGTTTTCCTCGTTATAGTACGTTATTCGTTCGGCAACACATCTTAATTTTTCCATGAAATATCTCCCTGACTCAGTATGTTATGTATGATTNNAGCTCCCCAAAAGGGGAGCCTTATGCGAATAATCCGACTTACGTCGGCTCATTCGCATTTGTTGCTGACGCAACAGGTGCATTAAAGAAATGTTTTTCTGTTTCGCACAAGGTTTTCCGCTGCACTTATAAAGGCTCCCTTGTAGGGGAGCTGGCGCGCGCAGCGCGACTGAGGGGGTTGAGTTAGCACCGCATCCCCTCGTATGAATGATTTTCTCAAAATGATTTTCGTTTCTCAGCGTATAAAAAACTTGAAATTCCGGGCAAAATATGATATACTAAACAAATGAATAAATGCGAAAGGACGGACGGTTCAGATGGAAGAACAGCAGCAGCCTCACAAGAGAAGGGAACGTTACAAAGGTACCCATCCAAGAAATTACAGGGAAAAATACAAGGAGCTTAATCCGGAAAAATACAAGGACGATGTGGAAAAGATTAAGCAGAAGGGAAAAACTCCGGCAGGTATGCATATTCCGATTATGGTGGATGAAATCCTTGACGTGCTGAAAATTCAGCCGGGCGAAACAGGATTTGATGCAACACTCGGTTACGGCGGACATACATGCAGGATGCTTGAAAAGCTTGAGGGAAAGGGACATATGTACGCAACCGACATTGACCCTATTGAAAGTGAAAAGACAAAGGCTAGACTTGCCGAAAAAGGCTATGGCGAGGAAATTCTCACTGTCTGCAGAACCAATTTCTGCAATATAGACAAGGTTGCTCCGGAGGGCGGTTTTGATTTCGTTCTGGCTGACCTTGGGGTATCATCAATGCAGATTGACAATCCTGAGCGTGGTTTTACATTCAAGTATGACGGTCCTCTTGATCTGAGACTTGATCCGACATCGGGAATACCGGCATCGGAGCGCCTTAAGGAACTCAGTAAGGATGAAATTGTGGGTATGCTTGAGGAAAACTCGGATGAACCTCATGCTGAGCAGATTGCGAGAGCAATTATGTCATGCTACAGGAAAAAACAGCCTGTTGAAACAACAAAGCAGCTTGCATCTGTGATTGAAAATGCTCTTCAGTTTCTTCCTGCAGCAACACGTAAGGAGGAAATAAAAAAATCATGTCAGAGAACATTTCAGGCACTTCGAATAGACGTAAACAGTGAGTTCGAGGTTCTTTATGAATTCCTTGGCAAGCTTCCTGATGTTGTAAAAAGCGGAGGAAGAATAGCAATTCTCACTTTCCATTCGGGTGAGGACAGAATAGTAAAGAAGGCTTTTAAACAGTTTAAGAGAGAAGGCATTTACAGTGAAATCTGCGAGGACGTTATCCGTCCTTCAAAGGAAGAATGCTTCAGAAATTCAAGAGCGCATTCAACAAAACTAAGATGGGCTGTCAGGGCATAAAAAATCGCGGTACATTAATCTGTACCGCGATTTTTTTATGATATGAAATGTTAATCTGCGTTCACTTTAATATACTGACTGTATTGTTACATCATCAACTGCAATCTGTTCGTTTGCAGCAATGCTTGTCAGATGATTTGAAGTTGAGAATATAAGAATCTGTGATTTTTCGGCATATCTTTTAAGAAATCTGAGGAGTTCAGCTGATTTTGATTCGCTGAGCTTTCCGAAAGCATCATCAAGTATTACAGGGTAGTTCATTCTGCCGCATGTTGTTTCAGCAACTGCGATTCTGAGCGCAAAATAAATAAGATCACATGTTGATTTGCTGATTTTTTCAAGATTTACAGGATTTTTATCCTTGTCCTTGATAACAATCTTTCCGCTCTTGATTGAAATACCTGTGTATTTTCCCTTTGTAAGCTCTGAAAGTATTTCTGATGTTCTTCTTGCAACCTTAGGAGCAAATTCATCATGAATGTCCACAAGAGCTTCGTTGTATGCAGCAATTGCAATCCTGACTGATTTTATGTATTTTTCAATTGCTGATATTTCGCGTTCAAGACGGTGAATACGGTGTTCAGTATTGGCAACGCATGTACTGTCATTGTACTGAATTTTGAGCTTTGTTATTTCTGCAATGTATTCATCATTAATCTTGAGAGTATTCTGAAGAAGACTCTTTGACATTTTCTGAAGAGTCATGTATTCATCAAGGGTGAGCTTTTTCAGAGGCGCATTCTGTGAAGCAAGTTCAATCTTACGGTTCAGTTCATCAATTCTTTTCTGATTTGCTGCAGCCGTCTGTTTTGATTTTTCCTCATCACCTAGAATGCTGAGTTTTTCGCTGAGTTTGTCATATTCAACGAGTGTTGTCATACTGCTGTCGATGTATTTTTCAGCCTGTTCATAGTCCTGAAGACTGATAAGCGGACTGAGATCAGAAATAATAGCTTTTTTAAGGTCTTCGATATTTTTTTCACGAAGCTCGGTTGTTCGTTCTATCTCGTTGATTTCTGATCTTATTGTATAGAACTTAGGATCAGGCGGAGTTATATTTTTTTCAGCCTTGTCCTTGTCAGAGATATACTGTGAAAGCTTGGCTTCAGTTGTTCCAATCTCTTCTTCGAGATACTTAAGCTGCTTTTTCATCTCGTCATCTCTGCGCTTGATTTCCTCATACTGATTTCTTGCAACAGCAAGATGTGATACGTATTTGTCACGCTCTGCAGTACACTGATTTCTGAGATTTCTGAGATTTCTTTCGTTGATACGAAGCTGGTTTTCATCAACTCTGCTGTTCTGTGCAACCTTTTTCTCCTTGCCCAGCTTTACCATGATGCTGTAAAAAACTGAAAGAATCATAAGTCCCAGCATAACAGCAATAACAATTTTGTCAAGAAATACAATGAGAAGAGCAATAAGAACTATCATAAGAATTATTGCAAAAACAAGGTTGCTGCTTTTGTTTACAGCCTTGGTTTCCACAGTGTAGCTGGAGTTGTGAAGAGTGGATTCAGCCTGGGAAATTTTATTTCTGGACATTTCCTCATGCCTTGTAAGTGCTTTTTCCGCTTCTTCAGCATTATCCTTTGCATTTCTTACAGATTCTTTTATCTGGTTTCGTTCATTCCTTTTTTCATTAAGCTGAACGTGCAGAGTGTTTATTGTTTCCTGTGCCTTTTCTATATCGTTCTGAAGGTCAATTATATTCTGAAGTGAGAATTCATCTCCCTTCGGAGTATAGCGACCGAGATCAACACTGAGGTTTGTCTTTCTGTGAAGCTCAGCCTCCTGATCCTTCTTAAGTGAACGTATACGCTTGTATTTTTCGTAGGCTTTGTCAAAAACATCCCTGTTTTCCAGAAGGCGTGTCTTTTTTAGTTCTGCTGCAAGTTCATTGTATCTGTCAGATGTTCTGAAAAACGTCTGATCGTCGTCTTCACTGCTTCTCAGAGTCTCAAGTTCATTTATCATATTCTGCAGCTCAAGACTTTCCTTAATCTTCTGATACTTTTTCTGTTCGTGATTGTACTGTGAGTGAAGATCATTGCACTTCTGCTGATGACTGAGCTTTTCGGTTTCAATGTTCTGTGCGTTTCTGAGATTTTCATGCAGTTCGCGCATCTCGTCTCTTTTTTCACGCATCTCGTAGCTGATACTTGATGTGTCACCAGGGTCACAGTAGCTGTTGAGCATTCCGGCAACCTCTGAAACAGAAGTTTTTTCCGAGCCTGTAGATATAAGGTTGGAAAGAAGAGATGACATCAGTTCACTGAAGTTGGTCTGCAGTGCGGCTGAATTGTCATTTTCATTGATATATGTGTTCCTGAAGAAAATATCCTTGCTTGCTCCGAACAGATATTCGCCCGGTTTTACGTTGTATGCAAGCTCTTCGCTTGTATCCCTCGATGAATTTATAAGGATTATTGTGTCCTTTTTATACCGTCCTGCATTGAATACACGCTCGAGAACATATTCCTCACTTTTGAATTCGAAAGTAACTGAACCGGACATGTCTGAACCGTCAAGCGGAAGATATTTTTCACGTATGTCTTCACGGTAGTTGTTTACTGTACCATAGAACATTACGATGATGAAGTCTGCGACTGCCTTTTTGGTTTCGTCATCAAAACCAAATACATAGTTCATTCCGTCGCTGAGATCGATATCAAGATCTCTTACAGAACCGAATTTTATGATGTGAATCTCTTTAATTTTCATAGTAGCTTACCTCGCCGTCAAATGCTTTAAGCCCTATGTAAAGAGCATTTTCGTATGTTTCCTTTTCATCTTCATTTTCACAGGCGTTTATTTTGCTGAGCATCTTTTTGACAAACAGTCCTTTAAGTGAAAAATCCGAAGCGAGAATGTTTATATCCGTGTCAGGCTTTGTTCTGTTGGCGACTTTTACGAAGTACAGAAATTCCTGAAGCTCCGAGCATATCTGGTTTACATTCGGAACAAATCCCTCAGGTATTGTTCCGGTCAGTGAAATACGGTAAAGATTTTCGGTGTATGACGGACCATATGTTTTCTCAAGCTGTCCGAGAATTTTTTTAATAATTTTTGAATTTGAAGTCAGTGCTGAAATGTCTGTACTTATGTCTTCATAGGTACGGCTGCTTGTCTCAATGAATGAAAGATCAGCTCTGTGCTTGTATACAGTTCCCGCATAGACACCTTTTTTACCGCATTCGTCAAATCCGTTTCCGTCAGGTGTGCCTGAGTAGGCATATGTTGTGTTTCCGACTCTGGTGAGAGGAGTAGCAGTATGAACATGTCCGAGAGCAACATAGTCAAATCCTGAGTTTTCAAATTCCTTTGGTGAAAACGGATTGTATCTGCTCTTTGTTCCATCACTTATCATTTCACCGTGATATATGAGAATATTTATCATCCCGTCATCAGGTGCGGTGAGGGGACTTCCGCAGCTGTCCTGGTAGCTTCCGAGAAACGAAGATGCACAGATACGGAGATTTTTCTGCGGGTATTCGATTGTAGTGAATTTTTTGTAAATAATAAGTACGTTTGCAGGCCAGTCATCATCACTGTAAGGTGAATCGACAGCGAAGTAATCGTGATTGCCGGCAGCAATAGCCACAATCGTGTCCGGAATGGCTGCAAATGCATTTTTTACTGCTGTCAGTGATGCTGAATCGATATGATTGCTGTCAAAAAGATCTCCGGCAATAACCAGAAGCTCCGTACCCTGAACAGTGCAGAGCTTTGTTATGTTTATCAGAGTATTCAGAATCTCTTCCTTTCGCGATCCGGCTTTGTTTTTCAGAAAAGAAAGCTCGGCGCCGATGTGAAGGTCTGCGCAGTGAATTATTCTGATTCGGTCATTCATAATTATGAAAACTCCTCATAGTATAATTTTTTACCATACTTAAATTATAACATGTATTATATACTAAGTAAAGTATTTTTAAACATATAGAATTATAAAAATAAGGGTGAAATTCTGTTAAAATCACAAAAATCAGATTAAATCAGACAGCTTAATTTAATCAATCTTTTTAATGCATTTTTAAATCCGCTTTTCTATTGTTTTTAAATGAAAAAAATGCTATAATAAAAGTTATTAAAAAAGACGAAGACTTTATCATGAGAGGTTTTTGGAAGTATGAAAAAATGGATAATAGGAAACCCGGATCCGAAGATATCCGGCAGGATTTCCTCAGGCAGCGATCTGACGCCGCTGTGTGCTGATGTCCTTGTTTCAAGGGGCATTACCGACCTTAAGGCAGCTGCGGAACTGATCCGGACAGAATCACTTGAGGATCCTTTTGTTCTTAAGGATATGAAAAAAGCTGCCGAAATAATCGATGCTGCAGTTGAGGAAGAAAAGAAAATATGCATTTACGGAGATTATGACTGTGACGGTATTACATCAACAGTTATGCTTTATTCGTACCTTGAATGCATTGGTGCAGATGTTTCCTGTTATATTCCTGAACGTTCCGAGGGATACGGACTTAATGAAGATTCTGTGAGGAAAATGGCCGATGACGGAACGCAGCTTGTTATAACTGTTGATAACGGAATTTCAGCGCTGGCCGAAGCCAGACTTATCAGAGAGCTTGGCATGGACCTGATAGTTACGGATCATCACCAGCCGGGTGAAGAGCTTCCTGAAGCTCTTGCAGTTGTAAATCCTCATCAGAAGGACTGTCCTTCATCATTCAAGCCGCTCTGCGGTGCAGGTGTTGTACTTAAACTTATCGCCGCTCTTGAAGGCGGAGACTATGACAGTGCATCTGAGCAGTTCGGTGACCTTGCTGCTATCGGAACAGTGGCTGATATAGTTTCTCTGACAGGAGAAAACAGATATATTGTCGAAAACGGTCTTATGATGATAAGAAACACCGAGAGATGCGGTCTTATCGAGCTTATGAAGCTTGTAGGACTGATTGATGAAAACGGTGAGTGCAGGCCGGTTACAGCCGAGACTGTTGCCTTTACAATCGCTCCGCGCATTAATGCTTCGGGCAGGTTTGGCTCTCCTTCACAGGCATTCAGACTTCTGATGTGTGATGATCCTGACGAGGCCGCTGAGCTGGCATCAGAGCTTAATGAACTCAATACAGAACGAAAGGCTGCCGAAGAGGAAATCACATCACAGATATTCAGCCAGATAAATGAACATCCTGAACTTCTCTACAACAGAATTCTTGTATTCAGCGGAGAAAACTGGCATCACGGAGTTATTGGAATAGTTGCCTCCAAGATGCTTGAAAAATACGGCAAACCTTGCTTTATTATTACCGAAGAAGGAGACACTGCCAGAGGTTCCGCACGTGCCTTCGGTGAATTTTCAGTATTTGAGTGCCTTTCAGCGTGTGAAAGTGTACTTCTGCGGTTCGGCGGTCATAAGGGAGCCGGCGGATTTTCCCTTAGTATTTCTGAGATAGAAAATTTCAGAAACAAAATACAGAAATATGCTGCCGATGTTCATGAAGCAATGCCGGCATATACTCTCAGAGCGGAAAAAATTCTTCTTCCTGCTGATATTACTGTAAAAAATGTTTCGGGCCTCGGAATTCTTGAACCGTTTGGTCAGGATAATGAAAAGCCGTACTTTGCAGTGGCAGGAGCTATCATAGACGAGGTAATTCCTCTTTCAGGCGGTGCGCATACAAAGCTCAGGCTGAATTACGGCGGCAGCTCATTTTACGCGCTGCTGTTCCGTACAAGTGCGGACGATATGATGAGCCTTAAAGGGCAGAAATATGATTTTATAGTTACTCTCGGAATCAACAGTTTCAGAGGAAATGAAACTGTTGATCTTCAGGTTGCCGATTTCAGAAAGAGCGGCATAAAGCAGGAAAAATTCTTTGCGGCTGAGGAGGCATACGAAAAGTACAGACGCGGTGAGGAGCTTCCTGAGGCATATTATCAGAGAATGTGTCCTGAACGTGAGGAGCTCATAAAGGTATATACATCACTGACAGACAAGGAAATAATGACAGAACAGCTCTATATGAAAACCAACCCTGATGCGGTTAATATCTGCAAATTACGAATCTGTCTTGATGTTTTCAGTGAACTCGGACTCGTCAGAATGGATTATGCAGGGGACAGAACACAGAGGCTTAAAGTTGACAAAAAATCAAATCTTGAAGATTCACAGATTTTAAGGGGGTTAAGAAGTAAATGGAAAACCAGAGCTGCACAATAAACATGCTTATCCAGAAAATTCTGGATGATGACAAGCAGTATGACATGAGCAAGATTATTTCTGCTTATGAATTTGCCGCAAAGGCACATGAAGGACAGAAGAGAACATCAGGTGAACCGTATATTGTTCATCCTGTATCAGTTTCATTTATTCTTCTTGAACTCGGAATGGATACAGATACAATCTGTGCCGCAATGCTTCACGATGTTGTCGAGGATACTGATGCTACGCTTGAGGATCTTCAGAAGCTTTTCGGTCAGGATGTCGCAAGTCTTGTTGACGGTGTTACAAAGCTTTCAAAAGCGCCTATTTTCAACCAGGACGAACAGCTTGCTGAAAATGTAAGAAAAATTCTTCTTGCCATGTCGCAGGATATCAGAGTTATGCTTATCAAGCTCTGCGACAGACTTCACAACATGCGTACACTGGCATGCAGACCAGGTTTCAAGCAGAGAAAAGCAGCACTTGAAACAATGAACATCTATGCGCCTATAGCTCACAGACTTGGTATCAAGGCGATTAAGGATGAGCTTGAGGATCTGTCGTTCAGGTATCTCGATCCGTATGCATATTCAGAAATTGAGCATATTCTTGAGATAAAAAAAGATGAGCGTGATCTTTTCATTGCAAGTATCAAGGACAAGCTTGCCGAGAGATTTAAAAGCGAAAACTTTAAAAAGACACCTCAGATTGACGGACGTGTCAAGAGCATATACGGTATTTACAAGAAAATATATATAAACAGAAAGAGTATTGAAGAGGTTTATGACAAATACGCAGTTCGTGTAATTGTCGAGGATGAGCTCGAATGCTATCTTGTAATGGGTATTGTTCATGAAATGTTCAGACCTATTCCGAACAGGTTCAAGGACTATATCCGCACACCTAAGGCGAATATGTACCAGAGTCTTCATACTTCAGTAATCAGCAAGGAAGGCATTACCTTTGAGGTTCAGATAAGAACCTGGGAAATGCATCAGACTGCCGAATACGGCATCGCAGCACACTGGAAGTACAAGGAAGGAATCCAGAACCGTGACAAGATGGAGGAAAAGCTTGCCTGGATTCGTCAGGTTCTTGAAGCACAGCAGGTTACGAATGACGTAGAGGAAATTGTACGTATAATCAAGACTGACCTTTCAACGGAGGAAATTGTCTGCTTCTCACCAAGGGGCGATTCATTCACTCTTCCTCCTAATGCAACTGTTATTGACTTTGCTTACAGAGTTCATACACAGATTGGACACAGAATGACCGGTGCAAAGGTTGACGGACGAATTGTTCCGCTTGACTACAAACTCAGTACCGGTGATATCATCGAAATTCAGACTACAAAGGATGAGAGCCGCGGACCTAACCGTTCATGGATTGATATAGCACAGACAAATGAAGCAAAATCCAAAATAAGAGCATGGTTCAAGAAGGAATGTCGTGAAGAAAATATTATTCAGGGCAAGGCTGAACTTGAAAAGGAATTCAGACATTATAGAATGAATGTTCCTGACGAGGATATGGCTAAACTTCTTGCTGATGACCTTAAGCGTCACAACTGCGATACACTTGAGGATTTCTATGCTGCTGTCGGCTACGGCGGTGTTGTTCTTCCTAAGATGATGCAGAGATTAAAGGACAGCTATGACAGGATGTATGCTGTACCTGAGGAAAGTGAATCTGATGAAATTATACCTACAAAGACAATTGACGGCAAAAAGGACAGCGGAGTAATCTTTGAAAACATCCTGAGGGATATGCAGGTAAGATATTCAAGATGCTGCAATCCGCTTCCGGGTGATGAAATAGTCGGCTATGTAACACGCGGAAGAGGCGTTTCAGTACACAAAATGACCTGTCCTCATTACCTTGCATCATTAAAAAACGAAGAGAACAGAGACAGATGGAAGAAGGTTGAATGGACAAACGCTCCCAAGACCGAATTCTATGCCGAAATTGAAGTGCTCGCAATTGATGCAACAGGACTGCTTCTGCGTGTTGCTTCGGCAGTTTCAGATGCCAAGGTTCCGATATACAATTCATCTTCCAGAAGACTGAAAAACGGCAATGCTGAGATAAGACTTACTGTATCGGTTACAGGCAGGGAACAGCTTAATGCTCTTATCGGCAGAATTCAGAAAATTCACGATGTAATAACTGTTACAAAGATTGAAGGCGGTAAAACAGATGATTAAAGTCAGTACATGCATGCTCGGACCTGAATTTCAGGCAAACTGCTATCTTGCTGTAAATGAAAACAATGAAGCATTTGCAGTTGATATCGGCGGTGACGGCGCTGAATTTCTCAGACGTCTTGAAAAGAACGGAATAACTCTCAGAATGATTCTGCTGACTCACGGACATTATGACCATATCAGAGGAGTTGCTGAGGTTTCAGAAAAGACAGGTGCTCCGGTATACATTCATTCTGAGGATTCAGTTATGCTGACTGATCCGAAAGCAAGCCTTGCGGCATTTGTCGGAGGTGGTCAGTTCAGAACTGCTGACAGCTTCACGGAGGTAGCTGACGGAGACACAATAGATTTCTGCGGAGAAGAGATAAAGGTTCTTCATACACCGGGACATACCCGCGGAAGCGTATGCTTTGTCACCGGTGATATGATTTTTTCAGGCGATACGCTTTTTGAAAGCTCTGTCGGCAGAACTGACTTCCCGGGCGGCAGCCATGCTGAGCTTCTGAGATCACTTGAGAAACTGGCGCTTCTTGGAAAGAGCGGAGAATACAGAGTATATCCGGGACATAATGACATAACAACACTTTCACGTGAAATAGAGTATAATCCATATTTTCGGTGATTAATTAATGACTATAATATTAAATAACAATAACTACAAGTACGAAACTGAAGCTGTTGTAAAGCTGTTTATACCTGCAGTCAGATTTAATTTTCTCATTGATGAACGTGATGCTGATGATGATGTTATCATGACAAGAATGAAGCAGTGCGGAGCATATGTGTATTTCTATGCATATATCCGTGAAAACGGAAGGGTTATGAGAAGTTCGTGCAAAACTGAAGCAGAAGGCTTTGACCTCAAGAACGGAGAGTTTCTTATGTGCAGGCTTCTGTTTCTTTTACTGTGCAGATTTTTTGATACTAAACCGAGATGGGGGCTTCTTACCGGTATCAGACCTGTCAGAAAGATAAATCTTCTTCTGCAGAAGGGACTGACAGAAAGTGAAATCCGAAAGGAATTCACGGAAAAGTACTATGTATCGGATGACAAGACAGATATTGCGTACCGTACTGCTATGGTTCAGCAGCCGCTTCTGCCGTCATTTGATAAAAAAACAGTCAGCATATATATATCCGTTCCGTTCTGTCCGACACGCTGCAGTTACTGTTCATTTGTGTCACATTCAATGGACAGCGCATTTAAGCTTATTCCGGCCTATGTTAAAGCCCTTTGCCGTGAGCTGGAGATTCTTGGAGAAATAGTAAATTCAAAAGGACTTAAGATAGACACTGTATATTACGGAGGAGGTACGCCTACTTCGATATCAGCTGAGGATCTGTTCAGACTTATGAAGAAAACATCAGAATGCTTTGATCTTTCTTCAATCCGCGAATACAATGTCGAGGCAGGACGTGCTGATACAATAACAGAGGAGAAGCTTGCGGTTATAAAGGAAATGGGCGCAACAAGAATATCAGTAAATCCGCAGACCCTTAATAACGATGTCCTTCGTGAGATAGGACGCAGAGGTACTGCGGAGGAAGTTCTCAGAGCTTATGAGCTTGCAAGAAAGCTTGGCTTTGACAACATTAATATGGATCTGATTGCCGGGCTTCCGACTGAAAGTTTTGAAAGCTTTAAAAATACGCTTGACAGAATTATCAGCCTTGAACCTGACGGTATAACAGTTCATTCCCTTACACTGAAGCGTTCAGCAGGTCTTTACAGGAACGGAAGGGAAAATATCACAAATCCTGCATGTGAAATGGTTAATTACAGTATAGAACAGCTTACCGGGCACGGATATAATCCTTATTACATGTATCGACAGAAAAACACAGTTGATAATCTGGAGAACATAGGTTATGCCAGACCGGGCAGAGAGTCACTTTATAATATTTACATTATGGATGAAACCCAGACGATTCTCGGAGCCGGATGTGCGGCATCGACCAAGCTTGTTGATGAAAACAATTCAATTACCAGAGTAATGAACTACAAATTCCCTTATGAGTACATAAACCGTTTTGATGAGCTTATGACCAAAAAGGATGAAATAAGAAATTTTTTCTGATTTGCAATAGTAAACGCAATAAAAATATTATAGTGAAATTCAGATCTGTTCTGAAGTTTACTGTGAATCCGGAGGAAAAAATGATAAAGAAAAATCAGATAGTTGAATTTGAAATCACCGGAATTACCAGTGAAGGAAACGGTGTAGGCCGTGCAGACGGTATGGCTGTTTTTGTTCCGCAGACAGCTGTGGGTGACTATGTACGGGTACAGATTGTTAAGGTACTGAAAAGTTACGCATACGGTATTGTAAATGAGGTTATTACCCCTTCAGAGAGCAGACAGGAACCTGACTGTCCTGTTTTCAGAAAATGCGGTGGATGTACCTTCAGACATCTTAAGTATGAAGAGGAGCTGAAAGTAAAAAGCAGCTTTGTAAGCGACAGCTTCAGAAGACTCGGCGGATTTGATATCGAATGTGAACCGATTCTCGGATGTGAGGAGACGGACTGGTACAGAAACAAAGCTCAGTATCCGGTTGCGATGCTTGACGGAAAGGCAGTCTGCGGTTTCTACGCAAGCCGCAGTCACAGGGTTGTGCCTTATACCGGCTGCAGACTTCAGCCTGAAGTTTTTCAGCAGATAGTTGATTTTGTAATCGGATATATTAATGACAACGGCATTCCGGCTTATGATGAAGTTTCCGGCAAAGGGCTTGTAAGACATATTTATCTCAGAAAAGGATGGCACAGCAATGAGATAATGCTCTGTGTAGTTTCAAAAACCAGTTCTGCAGTTAAGCTTATTGGAAAAATGGTTTCTGAAACCGGTATTCTTAAACTTTTTCCGGATATAAAAAGTGTTGTTGTAAATATTAATCCTGATAAAACCAATGTAATTCTCGGAAGAGAGAATGTTACTGTCTGGGGTACGGATAATATTTCAGATACAATGTGCGGAAATAAAATCAGTCTTTCGCCGATGTCGTTTTATCAGGTAAATACCTGTCAGGCAGAAAAACTTTACGGCGTCGCGGCTGATTTTGCGGCGCTCAGAGGTGATGAAGAAGTATTTGATCTGTACTGCGGTGCCGGAACAATCGGACTTTCAATGATTGACAGAATAAATCATCTGACAGGCGTTGAGGTTGTGAAGCAGGCTGTGGAAAACGCCAGAGCCAATGCGGAAGCAAACAATATAAGCAATGCAGATTTTATCTGCGGTGATGCCGGAGAGATTGCCGACAGACTTCAGAAGGAAGGAAAACGCCCCGATGTTATTATAGTTGACCCTCCGAGAAAGGGCTGCGACAGTCTTACCATTGAATCAATAGTAAAAATGAATCCTGAAAAAATAGTTATGATATCATGTAATCCGGCTACAGCTGCAAGAGACTGTAAAATTCTCTGCAGTGCGGAAAACGGATACAGACTTGAAAGAGTCAGAGGAGTTGACATGTTTCCGAGAACAACGGCGTGCGAAGTCGTTTCATTACTCACACGCTTCTGATTTATGACGTATATATGCATAGACCTTAAAAGCTTTTACGCATCCGTTGAGTGTGCAGCAAGAGGGCTCGATCCTCTCAATACCAACCTTGTTGTTGCCGATATAAGCAGAACCGAGAAAACTATCTGCCTTGCTGTTACTCCTTCTCTCAAGGCATTCGGCATATCCGGACGTGCAAGACTTTTTGAAGTCATCCAGAAGATGAAGGAAGTAAATAACGAGAGACTGAAACTCAGTCCTTATCACGAATTTACCGGAAGTTCCTGTACAGCCAGTGAACTTATGGGAAATTACTGTCTTAAGGCAGATTTCATCACTGCTCCGCCTCAGATGGCTCACTATATGGATGTAAGCGCTCAGATATACAGCATTTATCTCAGGTACATAGCACCTGAGGACATTCACGTTTATTCGGTTGATGAGGTCTTTATAGACGTAACCGGTTATCTGACAACCTACAGATGCACAGCTCATGAGCTTGCCATGAGAATGATCAGGGAAGTGCTCAGGGAGACCGGGATTACCGCAACTGCCGGAATCGGAACCAATATGTTTCTTGCCAAGATTGCTATGGACATT
>DCGK01000070.1:18291-19547 GCA_002315235.1 Ruminococcus sp. UBA1780 | reverse complement strand
GCCTTTGGCTTGTTTTCTTTAGCAGCCCTTGCAGAGGTCGTTTCTATTACTCACTGCGTGAGTAATGAAAGACCGCCTACGGTCAGCTCCGTGCATATCGGCTAATAGTGAACGCAAAGCTCAGAGCTCTTCGATGATTTTTGCAAGATACTGCTTCATCTTTGCAATATCAGCAATGTGAAATCTGTTGTCACCGTCTACATCACAGTTGGTTATCTGTGCATCATCAAGAACTTTATCTCCGATAAGAGCAAGTGACATAAGTGAAAGATCGGTTGTGTCAGCTTTACCGTCTCCGTCAATATCACCTTTGACACTGCTGTCTGTAAACGGATATGCACTTACGAGAGTTTCCCCTGTTGTATTATCAATGAGAACAAGATTTGTAAAACGTACTGATGCTCCTGGTGCAAAGCAGTCAGATGATGTTGTGCTTCCTGCACCGCCGAGGAAGAAGCACCATTCTGCTACCGGAAGATCTGCTATTCCGGTAAAGTTACAGGTAACGTTAAGTGTATCCCCTTTTCCGATACTTGTATTGCTCCATGCATCTCCATAGGATGTTTCAGCATTCTGCTGAACAACACCTTCGGTGTAGCTTCTGACTGTGGAAACACCGAACTGGTTATGCCATACTTCACCGGCAGTAGCCTCTCCAACTGTTTCTGATTCAGGATTTCCTATTTTTGAATAGAAGCTGCCGGCATTACTTGCAGAAATACGGTACTTAACAGTATACTCATGACCTTCTTTGATTTCGAATCCTCTGATTCTGAACTGAAGATCCCACTTGTCTGTACCTCCGCGCTTTTCGCCGCCCGGATTTACGATTTTTACTGTATACTCTTTGTTTTCCGTATCATCTGTGAATTCCGCTTCGGCCGGTGAATCAGCATGAACATGCCATACTGAATAATCCTTTTCAGGTTTATTTGTATCTTCACCTTTATCTTCTGATACTGTGTCTTCTGCTTCAGCAGGAGTACTGTCTGCTGTTCCGGCTGCTTCTGACCTGTCTTCAGCTTTTTCATTAGGAGCTGCCGCTGTTGTTTCAGTTGTTGTTTCGCTCTCGTTTTTTACTGCCTCATCCTCAGCACTAACCAGAGATACTGATAAAGATGAAAGCATAAAGAGCGCAGTGGAAAATGCGATTAATTTTTTCATAATAACATTCCTCTTAAATTATAGTGAACGCAAAAAAGAATTTTACGTTCACTATAATTATTTTATTTTTATTGCCTTGCACATCCGATGAC
>DCGK01000070.1:15971-18218 GCA_002315235.1 Ruminococcus sp. UBA1780 | reverse complement strand
ATTTATTTAATGCGTTTACAATATAATCACCATTAATTGCCTGCTCCAGAGTTTTTTCTGAACCCAAGATAACTCTCAAGTATAATAGTTGCTGCAACTGCATCAACAACTGCTTTTCTTTTTTTTCCTCTTGTATTGGTCTGGTTTAAATAGTAATGAGCTGATACTGTAGTACTTCTTTCATCCCAGAGTTTAACCGGAACATCAACAAGCGCTGAAAGCTTTTCCGCAAAAAGTTCACACTTCTGTGCGCGCTCGCCAATGGTGTTATTCATGTTCTTGGGATAGCCTACTACAATTTCCTCAGCACCGTTTTCCTTTGCTGCTGCTGCAACCTTCTCAATACATCTGTCGAAGTCTTTTTCTTCGATTACCCCTGCCGGAGATGCCAGAAACTCTGACTTGTCACATGTTGCAAGTCCTGTTCTTGAATCTCCGAAATCAACTGACATAATCTTCATCTGTCAATTATTCCTTCCACTTACCACGGTTTTACGGAACCGATTATTTCTCTTACTGACTTAATTCCCTTTTCGTCAAGGAACTGATTCATTTCTTCGATAATCTTTACCGGTGCAAAAGGATCAGTAATAATAGCAGCACCTACCTGAACAGCAGAGGCGCCGGCCATCATCATTTCAATTGCATCCCTTCCTGAAGAAATTCCTCCCATGCCTATTACAGGAATGCTGACAGCATTTGCTACCTGCCATACCATACGTACAGCTATCGGGAATACAGCAGGACCTGACATACCGCCGCAGTTATTTCGGAGTACAGGTCTTCCTGTGTTGATATCGATTCTCATTCCGAGAAGAGTGTTTATAAGTGAAACTGAATCCGCGCCCTCTGCCTCAACAGCCTTTGCAATTGAAGCAATATCAGTAACGTTTGGAGAAAGCTTAACTATAAGAGGTTTCTTTGTGGCATTTCTTACAATCCTTGTTACTGATGAAGCACCTTCACATGTCACGCCGAAAGCAGCGCCGCCCTGCTTAACATTAGGACATGAAATGTTAAGCTCAATCATATGAACATCTGTGCTGTCAAGCTTTGCTGCAACCTCTGCACATTCTTCAGGTGTTGAGCCTGCAATATTTGCAATGATTACAGTATCCTTCTGCATAAGATTAGGAAGTTCATGACTGATAAATCTGTCAATTCCAGGATTCTGAAGTCCTACTGAATTAAGCATACCCATAGGAGTTTCTGCGATTCTCGGAGCTAAATTACCAGTTCTCATCTGACCGGTAGTACCCTTTGTTGAAATACCGCCAAGTCTCGAAAGTGAATAAAATTCTTCATATTCACGGCCATAGCCGAATACGCCTGATGCAGGAATTACAGGGTTCTTGAATTCCACTCCGGCTACTTTTACTGAAAGATCAGCCATTACCACATAACCTCCTTCGAATCGAATACCGGACCGTCCTTGCAGACATGACCAAAACGCTCTTCACCGTTCTTCTTTACCCTGCATGCACATACGAGACATGCACCTACACCGCATCCCATTCTTTCTTCAAGGGAAACCTGGCATGGTACATTTTTCGCTTCGGAAACAGCAGATATCGCCTTAAGCATAGGCATAGGTCCGCATGACAGAACCTGACCGGCTTCTGCAATTTCTTCTTCAAGAGGCTTTGTAACCATACCATGAACACCGTATGAACCGTCATCAGTACAGATGATTACCTCAGCACCTGTTGCTTCAAAATCCTTCTTCAGGATTACTGCATCAGCACTTCTGAAACCAAGAATTACCACTGCTCTGCTTCCGTAATGCTTTGCAAGAGGAAGAAGCGGAGGAACACCGATACCACCGCCTGTGATAATTGTCTTTCCTGAAACCTCGTTCATAGCGAAGCCATGTCCAAGAGGTCCGACAATATCAAGATTTGCACCCTTTGGTGTATCGGCAAGCTTCTGTGTACCCTCACCCTTTGCCATAAACACTATTCTGAGTGTGCCCGCTTCCCTGTCAATACCACAGATAGATATCGGTCTTCTGAGTGTATGACCTTCCGGAAGTATATTCACAAACTGTCCTTCAGAAGCAGCCTGTGCAATATCCGGGCATAATATTGTAAAATCGTATATCTGCTTTGCAATTGCCTTCTTTTCAAGCAGAATATACTTTCCCTGAGTATATTTCATAATACATTCATTCCTTCTGATTAAAATATAGTGAAAGTCAAAACAGATATGACTTTCACTATACTCTCTGTGTTGTTCAAAGCTCTGCTT
>DCGK01000070.1:15269-15866 GCA_002315235.1 Ruminococcus sp. UBA1780 | reverse complement strand
GATATCCTCTGTGTTGTTATATTGCCTGCATTCATTGCTTATTATATCATATTTTTGATAAACCCACAAGTTTTGCAGTATCTTTTAAATATGAAATCTGAATTATTTATCAGATTTTTGTAATATCAACGAGTTCAACATCGTCAATAGTACGGTTAGTCTGAAGAACATTTGCAAGTGCTCTTGCTGTATCAATGGCAGTAAGTGAGCAGATTGAACGTTCAACTGATTTACGGCGCATCTTTACGCTGTCTCTTGCAGGAAGACGACCTTTTTCAGATGTTGAAATAACGTAGTGAATCTTTCCGCTTTCAAGGAGGTTCATTACATTAGGCTCTTCCTCGGATACACGGTTTACATGGTTTGTGGCAATCATATTTCTGTTAAGAACACCTGCCGTACCGGCTGTAGCATAAAGTTCAAAGCCCATCTGAGAGAACTTGTCAGCGATTGCTATTACCTCCTGCTTGTCTGTATCACGAACAGTGATAAACACGCCGCCTTCCTTCTTAAGGTCAAAACCGGCTGCAACAAGACCCTTGAGAAGAGCATCCTCAAAGTTGTGGGCAATACCGAGACATTCACCTGTTGACTTCA
>DCGK01000070.1:0-15191 GCA_002315235.1 Ruminococcus sp. UBA1780 | reverse complement strand
TGAATACAGGAACCTTAACTGCAACATAGTCACCCTCAGGATAAAGACCGCTTTCATAGCCGAGTTCCTTAAGTGTTGCACCGAACATAAGCTTTGTTGCGATGTCAACCATAGGAATGCCTGTTACCTTGCTGATATAAGGTACTGTTCTTGAAGAACGAGGATTTACTTCGATTACGTAAACTTCATTGTTGTAAACAACGTACTGAATGTTTACAAGTCCGACAACCTTAAGCTCAAGAGCAAGTTTTCTTGTATAGTCGATAATTGTTTCCCTGATTTTCTTTGAAAGTGACTGTGCAGGATATACTGAAATAGAGTCACCTGAATGAACACCGGCACGTTCAATATGTTCCATGATACCAGGGATAAGGAAATCAGTGCCGTCGCAGATAGCATCAACTTCAACTTCAGTACCCATCATGTACTTATCAATGAGAACAGGGTTTTCAATCATTGTACGTGTGATTATTTCCATGTACTCTCTGATGTCCTTTTCAGAATGTGCAATAATCATATTCTGACCGCCGAGAACGTATGAAGGTCTCATAAGTACCGGATATCCAAGATCTTCAGCAGCAGCAACAGCTTCATCAGCTGTCATAACTGTGTGACCCTGAGGACGCGGAATTCCGCATTTTTCAAGAATCTCGTCAAATCTTTCTCTGTCTTCAGCAGCATCGATGCTGTCAGCCTGAGTACCGAGAATATTTACACCCATATCTGAAAGATGCTTTGTAAGCTTGATTGCTGTCTGTCCGCCGAACTGAACAACTACACCATAAGGCTGTTCTGTTTCAATAATAGCCTCAACGTCTTCCTTTGTAAGCGGATCAAAGTAAAGTCTGTCACCTGTGTCGAAGTCAGTTGATACTGTTTCAGGGTTGTTGTTGCAGATAACAGCTTCATATCCCAGTTCCTTAAGTGTCCATACACAGTGTACTGAACAGTAGTCAAATTCAATACCCTGACCGATACGGATAGGACCCGAACCGAATACGATAACCTTTTTCTTTCCTGTATTTTTTCTTTCGATAAACTGCTTTGCTTCGTTTTCTTCATCAAATGTTGAATAGAAGTACGGAGTTTCAGCCTTGAATTCCCCGGCACATGTATCAACCATCTTGAATACTGCACTCTTGTGCATCGGACATTTCTGTCCGCTCATTCTTTCGATTGTACTGTCGAGATAACCGTAATTCTTTGCTGTGAGATATTTTTCTTCAGTGAGTTCACCGTCAGCGAGCCACTTTTCAAGGTTTACCATGTTGAGAAGCTTGTTAAGGAACCACTTGTCAATCATTGTGATTTCATGAATCTGGTCAACTGTAATGCCTCTCTTGAGAGCTTCATATACCTGGAATGAACGTTCGTCATCAACTGTGTCAAGCTTTCTGATAAGCTCCTCAGTTGATACGCTTTCAAGCTTTTTGAGGTTCATTGAGTCAACACCGAGCTCAATTGATCTTACAGCTTTCATCATTGCCTGTTCAAAGCTTGTACCGATAGCCATAACCTCACCGGTAGCCTTCATCTGTGTACCAAGTGTTCTCTTGGCATATACAAACTTGTCAAATGCCCATTTAGGGAACTTAACTACAACATAGTCAAGTGCAGGCTCAAAGCATGCATATGTCTTGCCTGTTACCTGATTGATGATTTCATCAAGAGTATATCCGATAGCAATCTTGGCAGCAACCTTGGCAATCGGGTAGCCTGTTGCCTTTGAAGCAAGAGCTGATGAACGTGAAACTCGAGGGTTAACTTCGATTACGCTGTATTCGAATGAAGTAGGATGAAGTGCAAACTGACAGTTACATCCGCCCTCTACCTTAAGTTCTCTGATAATGTTTATAGCAGCTGTACGGAGCATCTGGTATTCACGGTCAGTAAGTGTAACTGCAGGAGCAATAACGATACTGTCACCAGTGTGAACGCCAACCGGGTCAAAGTTTTCCATTGAGCAGACTGTGATACAGTTGTCTTTTCTGTCTCTGATAACTTCGAATTCAATTTCCTTCCAGCCTGAGATACATTTTTCTACAAGAATCTGAGTAATAGGTGAAAGTCTGAGACCATTCTTTGAAATATCACGGAGCTCAGCCTCATCCTTTGCAATACCGCCGCCTGTACCGCCAAGTGTAAAAGCAGGACGAACTATTACAGGATATCCGATTTCTTCAGCAAATGCCACAGAATCCTCAATTGTTTCAACAACCTTTGACGGAATACATGGCTCGCCTATCTTTTCCATTGTATCCTTGAATGCCTGTCTGTCTTCAGCCTTGTGAATTGTAAGAGGGTCAGCACCCAGAAGCTTTACATTGTTTTCTTCAAGGAATCCTTCAGCAGCAAGCTGCATGGAAAGTGTAAGACCTGTCTGACCGCCGAGTGTTGAAAGAAGGCTGTCAGGCTTCTCTGTCTTAATAATTCTTCTTAAAACTTCAAGTGTAAGAGGTTCAATATAAATCTTGTCAGCCATAGCCTTATCAGTCATGATTGTGGCAGGATTTGAGTTTACAAGAACTACCTCAAGCCCTTCCTGCTTGAGAGCACGGCATGCCTGTGTTCCGGCATAGTCAAACTCAGCAGCCTGTCCGATAACTATTGGACCTGAACCAATAACAAGTACTTTCTTAATATCTTTTCTTAACGGCATTTTACTTTTCCTCCATTAACTTTATGAATTCATCAAATAAGTAAGATGTGTCAAGCGGTCCGCCATGAGCTTCAGGATGGAACTGAACTGTAAAAGCTTTTGCGTTTTTGTATCTTACACCCTCACAGGTTTTGTCATTTGCATTGATGTGTGAAACCTCTGCAATTTCTGTGTTAACACTTTCATTTACAACTGCATAACCGTGGTTCTGGCTTGTTACAAATGTTTTGTCAAGTCTGAGGTCAATAACAGGCTGATTTGCACCGCGGTGACCGTACTTGAGCTTTTCAGTCCTTGCACCGTGAGCAAGAGCCATAATCTGATGTCCCATACAGATACCGAATATCGGAATACCAAGCTTTGCAATCTCTGCAACATTTCTGATAACCTCTGTGTTTTCTGCCGGGTCTCCGGGGCCATTTGAAAGCATTATTCCGTCAGGATTAATCTTCTTAATCTCATCTGCAGTAGTTCTGTCCGGAACCACTACTACATCACAGCCTCTGCTGAGAAGTTCTTCACGAATATTTCTCTTGTATCCAAGGTCAATAAGAACTACCTTAAATCTGCTGTTTTCTGCCTTGTATTCGTTAATATCAGGTACTGTGACTGTATGAACAGCATCCTTTATTGTATAAGCACTGATGAGCTTAAGGAGTTCATCTTTTTTCGCATATACATCTTCTGTTGTGATACAGCCGTTCATTACGCCGTATTCTCTGATTTTTCTTGTGAGGCTTCTTGTGTCAATGGAATGAATACCAACAATATTCTGTTCCGCTATAAAGTCATTAATGTCTCCCTCGCTGCGGAAATTTGAAGGTGTATTGCACCATTCTCTTACTATATATCCGCTCACGTAGGATTTTTTTGATTCAAAATCTTCTCTGTTTACGCCGTAATTTCCTATGAGAGGAAATGTCTGAACAACAATCTGACCGTAGTAGCTCGGATCAGTGAGAGTTTCCTGATAACCAGTCATACCTGTTGTAAATACAACCTCACCGATAACTGTGCCCTTTGCTCCAAATGACTGTCCTTCAAGAACAGTACCGTCAGCCAGAAGAAGATAAGCTTTGTCGCTTTTATTGAATAATGCCATTATATCAGATCCCTTCAAAAAACTTACTTGTTTATTACTGAATTTATATCATCACGCATTCTGATTACTTCACGTCTTGCAGCCTTTGCAAATTCCTTTTCATCGCAGCCTTCCTTTTTATATGCGCACATAACTGCTCTTGAAGAGTTTACAATTGCACCAAGTCCGTTTTTGTCAAAAGCTCCCTTAAGACCTTCTGCACCGCCGCCCTGAGCACCGTATCCGGGAACGAGGAAAAATGTATGCGGAAGTCTCTGTCTGAGTTCTGTAAGCTGTTCCGGATAAGTAGCACCTACTACTGCACCTACTGATGAGTAACCGTATTCACCGATCTGCTCACTTCCCCACTTCTCGCACATATCACCCATTACAGCATAAACCGGTGTATCGCCGATTTTCTGATCCTGGAGCTCGCCGCTTGACTTGTTTGACGTTTTTACAAGAACAAATATTCCCTTGTCCTTTTTTCCGCAAATTTCAAGAAGCGGAGCAATACCGTCTGTACCAAGGTATCCGTTTACTGTAAGAGCATCAGCACCGAAGGCTTCAGCCACGCCTGAGCCAACGGCTGTTTCACCAAGATGCGCAGTTGCGTACGCTGTCATTGTGGCACCGATATCGTTTCTCTTTCCGTCTGTCATAACAAACATGCCTTTTTCCTGAGCATATCTGATTGTTTCCTCAAGAACCTTTACACCTCTCCAGCCGTACATTTCGTAGTAAGCAGCCTGAGGCTTGATTGCAGGAACGAGATCATAAATCTCATCAATGATAGCCTTGTTAAACCTGAGTATCGCATCAGCAGCACCTTCAAGTGTTTCACCGTACCTGCTGAAGCTTTCGTTTCTGATATACTCAGGAACATAATCCACAAGCGGATCAAGTCCAACAACAGTTGGATTTTTCTTTTCGATTATCTTTTTGATAAGTCTGTCAAATGACATAATACTGTCCTCCTGATATTATTATGATTTCATTTCTGAAAATATAATTTTTCCTTTTGAGATAGTCAAAACCGGCTTTCCTTTAAGGGTAATACCCTTGAAGAGCGTGTTGTGTGACTTTGAGTGAAGCCTGTCCGGATCTACCGTCCATTCCCTGTTAATATCCGCAATGCAGATATCAGCTGTGCTTCCCTCTCTTATATATACAGGCTCAAGTCCGAGAAGCTTTCTTGGATTTTCAGACATAAGCTCTGATATTTTCTGAAGTGTAATCTTTCCTGTATGGTAAAGATAAGTAAGTGTTGCCGCAAAGGATGTTTCAAGTCCTACAACACCGTTAGGTGCTTTTTCAAAATCTGATTTTTCATCTGCAGCATGAGGTGCATGGTCAGTAACGATACAGTCTATCGTTCCGTCCATCACAGCCTCTGCAACTGCATCGATGTCTCTCTTCTCCCTGAGAGGAGGATTCATACGATAATCAGCATCTCTTGCAAGAAGCTTTTCCTCTGTAAAAATAAAGTAGTGCGGACATGTTTCACATGTTACCTTAAGTCCGCGTTTTTTGGCATCCCTGATAAAGCCGATGCTTCCTTCGGTACTTACATGTGCAATATGAACTCTTGTTCCGGCCGCACCCGCAAGAGCAATTTCCCTTGCTGTAATGCTGTCCTCAGAAGCACGGTCCATACCGGCTACACCGAGTTTTTCCGAAACAGCACCCTTGTTCATGATACCCTTTCCGATAATATCCATGTCTTCACAGTGTGAAGTCACCAGAAGACCTGTTTCTTCAGCATTTATCAATGCCTGTCTCATAAGCTCAGCATTTTTTACCGGCTTTCCGTCATCGGAAACTGCCGCTACTCCGAGTCTTTTGTACATGTCAAAGTCAGCAAGCTTTTCTCCCTTCATTCCTGAAGTAATGCATGCTGTCTGATAAACATCAATTCCGGTCTGCGCAGCCTTTTCCCTGATATAGTTTATTGTTTCCTCACTGTCTACCGGCGGGTTTGTATTAGGCATACACAGTACACCTGTTACACCGCCGGCAGCAGCTGCCGCTGAACCTGTAATAATATCTTCCTTGTGTGTAAAACCAGGATCTCTGAAATGAACGTGCATGTCAAAAAAAGACGGAAACGCTGTAAGACCTGTGCCATCGATAACAAGTGCACTGGCATCTTCAGGAGCGATTCCGACTGTTTTTATTATTCCGTCACAAATATAAATATCATAGCACTTGTCTGACTGTGCCTTTTCGTCTACAACTGAGATGTTCCTGATGATTATATTCTGATTCATTTTTCTCACGGTCCTTTCATATTATTTTTCGTCGGGCTCATAAATTGTTACGCTGTCACAGCTGTCGACCTCCGTAACCTGAACCCTGACTGTCTCTTCATGAGACGTAGGCAGATTCTTTCCTATAAAATCCGGTCTTATCGGCACTTCCCTGTGTCCGCGGTCTATAAGAACTGCAAGCTGAATCCGCTGCGGTCTTCCGCGTTCTATAAGTGCGTCAATTGCGGCTCTGGAACTTCTTCCTGTATAAATTACATCATCAACCAGAATAACAACCTTGTCATTAATGTCAAAATCAATTCTGGTTCTGTCTTTTTCTGAAATTTTTCTCTTATCATCCCTGTAAGGTGTTATGTCAAGCTGCCCGCAGTCAACTGAAATTCCTTCAATATCATGTATCTTCGCGGCTATTCGTTCAGCAAGAAAAGCACCCCTTGAAAGTATACCAATAATACAAAGGTTTTCAGCACCCCTGTTCTGTTCAAGAATCTCATATGTTATTCTTGTTACAGCTCTGTTTACAGCACTCTCATCCAGGATAACAGCTTTCTTTTTCAAGGAATCACTCTCCCAAACAAAAAATACCTGTCCGGCTCAGCCAGACAGGTATAATTATCCCAAGCTTAAAAATGTTATACAAAAGATGCTGCATTATATTAGTGAAACTGCTGTTTCCCGGGATGCAGCCTATGCTTCATGTACGAATAAAACTTAACAATAATTACCTTGTCGACCTCTCCGGATCAACTTAAAGGAGTTCGTTAAGAGTTATTATAACACAAATATTTCTGTTTGTAAAGTTTATTTAATCAGATTTCTTATTTTTTCAGCATACTGCTCACTCAGTCTCAGAAATTCAACCCTCTGTTCGTCAGTAAAATCAGACATACTGTCATATTCCGCTTTTATTATAAGCGGAATAATATTTTCAGCGTATTTCCACCCTGATTCGGTCAGCTTAACCAGCTTGTTTCTTCTGTCATAAGCAATCTCTTCCATGGAAATGTATCCGTTTGAAAGATAATTCTTCATAATCGCACTTACAGTCTGCTTGGATATTACTGAATATCTGCAGATATCATTCTGTGTGCAGCCTTCAGGTGAAGTGTACAGCATACGAAGAACAAACAGACTTTTGTACCCAAGTCCGAATTTTTTAGCATATTTTTCATAAGTTGAATACAGTCCGTATCTTATCATGCAGTAAGCGTCGGAACTGCTCTTGATTTTTTCATCGGTCATTTTTTTACCTCGGTGAATAAAATTTCTTATGTCTTATTTCTTTCTGAAAGCAAGAACAGCAAATTCTGTGCTCACTCTGAGTGAATCAAAGGAACTAAGCTTGTTAAAATCCTTCTCAGAAGTCTTGTAGTAGTACGGTGTCATCATAAACAGATTTTTAATATCTTCACATGATGAGAGTTTTATTGTTTTATGAATTTCACTGCACTTTGCAAGTTCGAATCCTTCTATTTCGTATTTATGGACTTCATTTTTATACGGTATATCATATACAGCTTCCTTAAGCTCCCAGAGATGATTCTCAAGAGGAATAATCTGGATGTATACTCCGCCCTTTTTCAGAACTCTGTCAAATTCCTCCCTGCAGAAAGGAGCAAATACATTTACAACTATATCACAGGATGTATCTGCAACCGGAAGGTGAAAAATACTGGCAACCGCCTTTTTTATATCCTTTGACCGGCTTTTTGCAGCTGCAAGAGCATTTTTGGAGATATCAACTGCAAGAACTTCACTGTTAATCCCTGACTGTTTAAGTGATTCAGTAAAATGAGAAGTGTAATAACACTCACCGCAGCCTGCATCCAGAACAGTACAGCCGTCTGAAGCAAATTTTGTTACTGTATCCGTGATTTTGTCTCTCAATGCGTTATAGTACCCTTTATCAAGAAAATCACGGCGTGCATTGACCATTAACTTATCATCGCCGTGATTTCCTGATTTCTGAGACAGAAGCAGATTAACATATCCGCTTCTGGATATATCATAGCAGTGATTACTGCTGCATTTATATGACTTACCTATAAGCTCAAGAGCATCGCCACAGACAGGACATATAAATCCCGGCATAATTATTCTTCAGGGTTTTCCCAGTTATGCCATACGTTCTGAACGTCGTCATTGTCTTCAAGATGTTCAAGAAGGAGATTCATCTTCTTAACAGCTTCTTCATCTGTAAGAGCAACGTAGTTGTCAGGAATCTGAACTGTTTCAGCTGAAAGAATTGTATAGCCCATTTCTGCGAGAGCATCTCTTACTGCATGAAGATCGTTAGCAGCAGATACGAATTCTACTGAATCATCTTCAATGCTGTAGTCATCAGCTCCTGCTTCAACACAGTCCTCCATAAGCTTGTCTTCATCAAAGCCCTTGTTTTCAACAACAACAATACCTCTGCTCTGGAACATGAATGATACGCATCCGCTTGTACCAAGGTTTCCGCCGAACTTGTCAAAGTAGTGACGAACGTCACCAGCTGTTCTGTTCTTGTTGTCTGTAAGTGTTTCAACGATTACGGCGATACCGCTCGGACCATATCCCTCATATACGATTGAAATATAGTCGTTCTTGTCTTCACCGCCGCTTGCTTTCTTGATAACTCTGTCAATGTTATCGTTAGGTACATTATTAGCCTTAGCCTTTGCTATAAGGTCACGAAGCTTTGCGTTTGTTGAAGGGTCTGCGCCGCCTTCCTTTACGCATACTGTCATTTCACGGCCTATTTTTGTGAAAATCTTTGCTCTGGCCTGGTCAGTAGCTTCCTTTTTTCTCTTGATAGTACTCCATTTTGAATGTCCTGACATCTTAATCTTCCTCCTTAGTGTCTGACAAAATTAATCTGATTAATTCTTCTGCACGGTCATCGCGACCGGTAAGGTGCAGAAATCCGAAAAGGCACTCAACAGCAGTTGCCCTTCTGTAATCAATTATATTAGCGCTTTTCGGCGCTGAACATCCTGTTGCATTTCTTCCTCTCTTAAGAACCGATACTTCAGTTTCATCGAGTACAGGAAGAATCACATCGTATGCCCTTGACTGATAAACAGCGCATACTTTTTTTGTTGTAGCAGTATGAAGCTTTGAAACTGCAGTATTTGCCTGAAGTACAATATGCTCACGCACAAACTGCTCGTAAACACAGTCGCCCATAAAGGCAAGTGTAAGAGGCGAATACTGCATAGCTTCTCTGACTGATAATATCTTTTCCGTAAGAGCCACCCCTGTTACTTAACGTATTCGAACTCGAATCCGTGAATATCAACGGTTTCTCCTTCTTCAATACCCATGTCCTCAAGTCTCTGGAATACTCCGTTTGTCTGGAGAACTCTCTGAAGATACTGAAGTGATGAATAGTCCTCAAGATTAACAGTTCTGAGAATAGGTTCAAGCCACTGGGCTTCAACAAAATAAATATCCTCTTCTTTTGTGACTGTAATCTTTTTGCGGTCATCAGCTCTCTGCATAATCTCTTCTTCAGGAATCTCTTCAGGCTCATACTCCTTGATAGGAGGAAGCTTGTCAAGTTCAGAAGATATATACTTGATAAGGTCTGATGTTCCCTGTGTTGTCGCAGCTGAAATCTCAAAGAAAGCATATCCCTTGTCTTCGATAAACTTCTTCAGTTCCTCAACCTGTTCAGGTGAAGCCATATCCGACTTGTTGGCAGCAACAATCTGCGGACACTTTGCAAGGTCCGGACTGAACTTTTCAAGTTCAGCATTTATTATCTCAAAGTCTTCAGAAGGATCTCTGCCCTCTGATCCTGAAACGTCAAGTACATGTAATATAAGACGGCACCTTTCAACGTGTCTGAGGAACTCATGACCAAGTCCGATACCATCGCTGGCTCCTTCAATAAGACCAGGAATATCCGCCATAACAAATGACTTTTCGGCTTCAACCTTTACCACACCAAGAACCGGCACAAGTGTTGTGAAGTGATAATTGGCAATCTTAGGCTTAGCCTGGCTTACTACTGATATAAGAGTTGATTTGCCTACATTAGGAAAACCTACAAGTCCTACATCGGCAAGAAGCTTGAGTTCAAGTGTGAGTTCAAATTCCTCACCCGGATAACCAGGCTTTGCAAAACGAGGAATCTGACGAGTAGGAGATTTAAAAACAGCATTTCCCTTGCCGCCGTTGCCGCCCCTGGCGATTACCTGTTTTTCCTTACGGGAAAGGTCAGCAATTATTCTTCCTGTATTTGCCTCACGTACAAGGGTGCCGCGCGGTACCTTAATAATCAGATCTTCTCCGTTACGTCCGGTACAGTGCTTTGCACCGCCGTTTTCCCCTTTCTGGGCAACATACTTCTTTTTATATTTAAAGTCTATAAGAGTTGAGAAATTATCGTCAATTACAAAGATAACATCTCCGCCCTTGCCGCCGTTACCACCATCAGGTCCGCCGGCAGCGACATATTTTTCACGATAAAATGAAACTGCACCGTCTCCGCCGTCTCCGGCTTTAACTCTGATTTTCGCCTTGTCTACGAACATCTGTAATCATCCTTTCATGTGTGCATAAACGCACATGACTGAGTAAATCACGCTATATACAGCAAAATCCCAAGCTCAACGCCCGGGATTTTATTGTAATCGAAACTGCAGTAAATGCTGGAACAAACCTGACCCTTACTGCAGTCATCATATTAATATTGCCTTGAAAACGGCTTACAGCAAACGAAAATACAATTAACGTTTACCGTAATTTATTCATTACTGTACAGCGTAAACTGAAACTTTCTTACGGTCACGGCCGAGTCTTTCGAACTTAACTCTGCCTTCTACAGTAGCAAATAATGTATCATCAGAACCGATGCCTACACCTTCACCTGGATGAATGTGTGTACCACGCTGACGAACGAGAATGTTACCAGCCTTAACAAGCTGACCATCTGCTCTCTTAACACCTAATCTCTTTGACTCAGAATCACGGCCGTTCTTTGTTGAACCAGAACCCTTCTTATGAGCAAAAAACTGCATACTAAGATTTAACATAACTTACACCTCCGAAATTTTTGTAATAATCGTATTTTCAAATTCCTCAGAAAGAAGTTCAAGATGTGTCTTAAGACCATCAATAATCCTTGAAGCTTCTTCACAGGTTTCCGCAACCTTAAGAGTAACTGTATCACCGACAGCATCCGCTTCCGCATTAATGTGAAAACTCTCTGTAATCAGGTTAGCACTGAGCTGAACAGCTGATGTAACACTGGCACACACTATGTCTTCACCCGGATCAGCATATTCTGCATGACCGCTTACTCTAAAGCCAGAATAATCTCTGCCCTTTTTATAAAAAACAGCAGTAATCATCTTTATTAGCCCTTGATTGCTTCAATCTTAACCTGAGTGTAAGGCTGTCTGTGGCCCTGTCTCTTCATTGTAGAGCCCTTCTTAGGCTTGTAAGTAAGAATATTGATCTTCTTAGCCTTGCCGTTCTTAACAACCTTAGCTGTTACAGTAGCACCACTAACGTATGGAGCACCAACTGTAAGTCCCTTGTCGTTGTTTACAGCAACAACCTTGTCGAAGTTAACTGTTTCATCAGCTTCTACTGCGAGCTTTTCGATGAAAACTACGTCTCCCTCTTTGACCTGATACTGCTTACCACCTGTTTCGATAATTGCGTACATTTTGGTTTACTTCCTTTCCAAAAAACTCGCTGCAAACGGTGTGTTCCGAATGGAACAACTTGTAGACCAGAATACATGCGGCTTTATTATTTTAACACATAAGCTTTGTGTTTGTCAATACCTGAAATAAAATATTTCACGAAATTATTGCGTTTACTGTATATCTTCCGTATCACCGGCACCGGAAAACGAATTAACCCTCATCTGACTGAAGTGCATCTGTATTTGATGTTACCATTTCGAGGAAGACTTTGTTGAATTCATCCTCTGAAACTTCATTCATTCCTTCTCCTATGCATATTTTTTCTTCTGACTTGAATGAATTATCGTATTCCTCGATATACATCACCTTGTCAGAGCTCATTATCGCATAAAGCTCATTGCTGTCGTCAACAAGAAATTTTGTATATGAATCAGTTATTCCCTGATAGAATTCGTCATATCTGTATTTTTTTCCGTCAAGTTCAGTTTCTCCGCTTTCTGTGTATCCGTAATCTTCAAACATATCTCCGGAGCTGAGTTCACTTACCGATTCTTCAGGCATTTTGTAGTAGATATCGCCTATCAGTGTATACTGAACACCGTCCTTAAGCAGCATACTGTAGTCTGTTCCCATGAATACCGTTTCAACAAGAATATTGTTTGAATCATAATAAATATCCTGATACATAGGCTGACCTGTATAATCATATCTGAATTTAATATGGTACTTGTCGGAAGTAAGAATTTTTATTGCTTTTTCACTGTCAATACCTGTAAAATCATAGCTTACAGTCTGTTCTTCCTCCCCGGACTCTGTTTCTGAAACTGTTTCATCATCAGTGTATGATACTGTTTCATTATCTTCAGGCACACCTCTGTCTTCACCTGCATTTTCTTTCCCGCAGGACGCAAGCGAAAAAACTGTGCAGAAAGCAGCAAGTACCGGTAAAATCTTCTTTTTCATATGGAATTCCTCCGTAATAATACAATTATAGCCTGTTTTTTGACCCCGCAAGCTGCATATTTCCTGTACAGCAGTTCAGACAACATACTTAAGGAAACATTAAATCCACCTCATCTAAGACGCTTTAGTCGTCGAGAAGGTTCCCGAGTTCATCAATAAGTTCACCGAAAATTTCAAGTGCTGCATTTACCGGATCAGGAGTTGACATATCTACTCCTGCTGTTTTAAGAAGTTCAATAGGAGAAGCGGAGCATCCGCCGCTGAGGAACTTTATATAATTATCAACCGCCGGCTTTCCTTCCTTTAGAATTTTTCTTGAAAGTGCAATAGCCGCTGAATAGCCTGTAGCGTACTGATATACATAATAGTCATAGTAGAAATGAGGTATTCTTGCCCATTCAAGACTTATATCCTCATCAATAACAATGTCGTCACCGAAATACAGTCTGTTGAGATTATAGTAAAGCTCTGAAATATTCTCAGCCGTAAGTCCCTCACCGTTTTCAGTCATCTGATTTATCTTAAGTTCAAACTCAGCAAACATGGTCTGTCTGTAAAGAGTTGTTCTGAACTGTTCAAGGAAATAGTTGATAAGATATGCCTTCTGCTTTTTGTCAGTCGTTGTTTTAAGCAGATATTCCATAAGAAGTGCTTCATTGCATGTTGACGCAACCTCAGCAACAAAAATAACATAGTCTGAATATACAGCAGGCTGTGTTTTATTTGAATACCAGGAATGGATTGCATGTCCCATTTCATGTGCAAGAGTAAATTCACAGTTAAGTGTGTCCTTGTGATTGAGCAGTACAAAAGGATGAACCTTTGCTCCGGCTGAATATGCGCCGCTTGTCTTTCCTGTATTTTCATACACGTCAATCCATCTGTTGTTAAAACCTTCCATAAGAACTGCTCTGTATTCATCACCCATAGGCGCGAGAGCATCATAAACATTCTTCTTTGCTTCCTCAAAGCTGATTTTCATGTCACAGTCAGAAACAACAGGTGTATAGAGATCGTACATATGAAGCTCATCAAGCTTCATAAGCTTCTTTCTGAGTCTGACATATTTGTACATGTATTCCATGTTCCTGTGAACAGCATCAATAAGATTATGATACACCGAAACAGGCACATCCGTTCTGTCAAGAGAAGCATGCAGTGATGACTTGTATCTGCGGGCCTTCGCGTTAAATGAAAGCTGCTTTGTCTGAGCTGTAAGCATTGCAGCTATTGTGTTTTTATATTTCCCGTAAGCTGCATACATTGAATGAAATGCGGATTCTCTGAGAACACGGTCAGAACTCTTCACAAGAGGAATATATGTTCCGTGAGTAACCTGATGTCTGTTTCCTTCGGAGTCAACAGCATCATCAAACTCAAGCTCAGCATCACTGAATACTGAATAGATGGTATCCGGTGCCTCCTGCATCTGACCTGCAAGAGCCATAATTCTCTCTTCAGATTCAGAAAGAGTGTGCTCTTTTCTTTTCTTAAGACGGCTTACATAAAGTCTGTAAAGACCAAGCTCACTGTTTTCCGCAAAAAACTTTTCAAGCACCTCGTCGCTCACTGAAAGAATTTCCGGTACTTCAAATGATCCTGCATCAGAAATCTCCGAAATAAGAGCTGAAAGCTGTCCGCACATTTCCTGATATACAGGATTCCTGTTGTCCTCATCTCTTTTTCTGTGAGCATAATTTACCAGACTGTCAAATTTTATTCCGATTTCATCACTGAGTTTAAAATATGAAAGCATTACATCAGCAGATTCGGAAAGTCTTCCGTGATATGATTTTATATCATCAACTGATTTTTTTACGCATTCATAATCTTTTTTCCACATGCTGTCGTCGATGTAGATATCATTTACTGCCCATTTGAATTCTTCAGAAATCTCTGAGCGTTCCTTAACTGTTTCGTTCATTTTTCCATCCTCCATAGTATCAGAAGCACTGATTAAATCACTTATTCAGTCTGACGCATATTCATTCCTGATATCTTCCGTTATATCCGTTCAGTGCTTCCTCAGGTATCAAAGTATTTATTTCAATCAGAATTATATCATATCCGTACGGAATTTGCAAAGTCTGTAAAGCACTGACTTTGCTGCCTTAAGAAGTGTTGCCTTAAATGACAAGCTTCACAAAATAGTAAACAGCAGTAATAAATGCAAGCATCGAAAAGTTCACTGCAGAGAAAACTCCGAGATATTTTTTCATGTCAGCCCCTTCTGACTTTGAATACTGCTTCCATGAAATAACACTTGCAAGCGATGCCACAAGTGTACCGAGCCCGCCGATATCAACTCCGAGAAGAAGTGCCCCTGCATTTTCAGTAAATCCGGAAAGCATAATCGCAGCCGGAACATTACTGATAATCTGACTTGCAAGTATCCCGGTAAGATATTCATTGCCGGTAACAACAGATGAAAGTGCATTTTTTACCGGTTCAATCATTGCGAGATTTCCCACGAAAATAAAAAACGCACAGAAAGTAAGCAGAAGAAAATAGTCAACCCGCGCAAAAAGCTTTCTGTCAGCCGCCAGACAAACTGCTGCCGTCACAGCAAGACA
>DCGK01000125.1 GCA_002315235.1 Ruminococcus sp. UBA1780 | reverse complement strand
TTGCTGCAAATACAATCCTTATAGACATTGAAGCGCAGCAGGCTCACGGATGTAATGTGAATGATATCATTATCCATGAATGCGTACATGCCTACGAACATTATCTGTTCTACTACCTGCAGAAAATATGTCTCTCAAACAATATGGCTGAGATTCCTGAGTTTGAGGATTATGCTGAATGCACAGCCGATGACAAAACTCTGCAGTGGATAGAACATCAGGCAATTCATCTTTCTCCGAGAATACGCATGCCTCTCGCCCAGACCGCTGTAAAGGCAGCTGAGCTCTACGACAAATACAGCGGAATGCCTGAAACCATTGCATATGAACGAATAATTGATGATCTTTCAGAATTTTATGACGTTCCTAAGATTACAGCAAGGAACCGCCTTGTTGAACTCGGTTATACACATGCTGAAAATATCAGAAGATTTGCAAACGGCAAAGCTGTTCCGGGATTTATTTCATCTGTAAGACTTGAATGGAATCAGACATACACCATCGACTTTATGAAGCTGGTAAATGAATATCAGAGAAATGACGATCTGCGTGAACTTCTCGACAGCGGCCAGTACCTCTATGTTGAAGGTCATCTATGCCTCAATGATGATAAATACATCTGGATGCGAAACAACTCACCCTGCCTTTCAGGGTACGCCAGAAGCCACATTGATGAATGCTGTATTCTTTTCACATTAATCAATGACTCCGGAACTGACAAATACGTTCCGGGAGTTCTTAACTGCAAAGCCAGACGAGGTGCAAAGAAATTTCTTTATGAGGTTTCCGGAAATGCCGTCGAACAGTTCAAATCAATCCAGAAGATCTTCAAGGAAATGCCTGCTCTGTTCGGTGAAACGCTTACCTACCACATGACCAATATAAACATGACGGTTGAAAAACTTGCAGAGCTTTCGCTTATGAGTGAAAGAACCATAACAAGAATGAGAAACCCTAAAAACAAACTTCCTTCACTTGAAAGTATCATCGCTGTCTCCGTAGGACTCAGTCTCTATCCGGAGCTCAGCAGTGATCTTCTTCAGAAAGCTGACGTAAAGCTTCATGCTGATGTTCCGCTTGAAATGTGCTATCAGGTCATGCTGCGCACTATGTACCGTGACAGTATACAGACATGGAACGATTTCCTCTGCAGCAACGGATTTTATCCGCTCAGAGAAGATAAACTCGCCGCCGAGGCATAAATACAGCCAGTCCCGATTAATTTCAGGACTGGCTGTTTTATTTTTTCTTCTGAACCCGTCATTTCCGTGTCACCCTGTTTTTGTGTAATTTCACATTAGTTCGCTTTTAGAAAGTTCACACTTTTGCACAATTTCAACAGTACACACCTCAACAAATGTAAATTCTCTATACTTCACGTTAGTTCACAGGGTGACACGCCTGCATCATGGTGTGTCACCCTTTTTACTGCTAAAATAATGTCATAAACACCGGAGCTGCTCCTGCAGGGCATCTCAGAGCTTTGGCGTAATATATCAATTAACACGACTGAGACGGGTTATTGCATCAGGATAGGAGTATCTATCAGACGCAGTAGCCCTCTTTTTATCTCCGTTCCGGTGCAGTAACCCCGACAAACGGAGGTAAAAATGATAATTGACGGAATACATTATTTCAGCAGAAAAGAAATCCAGTTCATGTACGTAAACAAATGCCTTATCTGCTATGATGCTGCCGGGATGAAAAAGATCATCCGTGAAGGTGAACATGGTCTTACTCATGATGTTCTTATTAAAACGCTTCGATTCTACAACAGCGAAACAAAGAAAAAGATGAGAGAGCTTCAGAATGAATGTATTTCACTTGATGCTGCACTTGAAGCGGACCCTGCTGTGATTAAGGCCTACACAGAAAAATGCTGTGAATCTGCAAAAACGAGTCAGATTCTGCGTGATATTCTGTTTTTTGTATCTACACTTTCCGATAAGGAACAGTGGCTTTTTGAAGAATACTTTCTGAAACAGAGAAAACAGACAGATATTGCTGCAGAGGAAAACATTGGTGTATGTGCTGTTTCAAGACGTATTTCAAGGCTTCAGGAAAAAATAAAAAAATATTATTTCTGCATGTAAAGTTTTGAAGTTCTCATTTCCATGAAATAAATGAAAGGGGGAATAAAAATGACAAAAGAAAAAATGATTGATGCACTGATTATCATCAGCATTCTCGCTGAAAAAATTGCAGAAGAAATCAGTCATGAACAGCGTCCTGCTGAAAAGACAAACCCGCTTATGGAACTTGTAAAAGAAATTATGTCAACGGAGGTCAAATCACATGAAAACAACATTACTTGATGTACTTGCCGCTCTTGGTAAGTTCGTAACAGTTGCAACTGCATGGGCTGAAAACGCTACTGATGCAGAACTCGCAACTTTCACTCAGCTTCCTGCACCGGAAGAAAAAACTGAAAATACTCCTGAACCGGTAAACTTTGAAAAGCTTCGTGCTCTTCTCGCCAGCCTTTCAAGGAAGGGATACACAGTACAGGTAAAGGAGCTTATTTCAAAGTACGGAGCTGACAAGCTGTCTGCTGTAAAACCTGAAAACTATGCAGCACTTATGGCTGATGCGGAGGTGCTTGACAATGCCGGGTAAACACGCTGTTCTCTCAGCATCATCAAGTCACAGATGGATGGCCTGCCCTCCTTCTGCACTGCTCTGTGCTGAGATTGAAGACACTGAAAGTGAATTTGCACTTCAGGGAACGGATGCTCACAGCCTTTGTGAGCACAAGGTTCGTTTAATCATTGGAGAGACATCTGATGATCCTACTGAAAGCCTACAGTATTTTGACGAGGAAATGTCTGAATGTACAGACTCTTATGCTCAGTATGTTGCTGAAGAAATACAGAAATCAAAGGAGCTTTGTCCTGATCCGGTTGTACTGGTGGAACAGAAACTGGATTTTTCAGAATATGTACCTGACGGATTCGGTACTGGTGACTGTGTTATTGTCGCAGACAGCACTCTTACGATCATCGATTTCAAATATGGTCTCGGTGTTCTTGTCGAAGCTGAAAACAATCCGCAGATGATGCTTTATGCCCTCGGAGCACTTGCTCTTTTTGACGGCATTTACGATATTGAAAAAATATCGATGACGATTTTCCAGCCAAGACGTGAAAATATAAGCGTCTTCTGTATTTCAAAAACAGATTTACTGAAATGGGCTGAAGAAACTCTTAAACCTGCTGCGGAACTTGCGTCAAAAGGTGAAGGTGAATTCTGCGCCGGACCGCACTGCATGTTCTGCAAAGTTAAGGCTGCCTGCCGCAAACGTGCTGAGTACAACCTTGAAGTTGCCAGATACGATTTTGAAATGCCTGCCTCACTTGAAGACAGCGAGATAGAAATTGTTCTTTCCAGAGCTGACCAGCTTGTTTCCTGGATAAATGATGTTAAGGAATACGCTTTAACTCAGGCGCTTCAGGGAAAGCAGTGGTCTGAATGGAAGGTCGTTGAAGGAAGATCAGTACGCAAATACACAAATGAAGAAGCTGTCATTAATGCTGTTAAGGAAGCAGGCTATGATCCTTACGAACATTCCCTGCTTGGCATAACTGCCATGACTAAGCTTCTCGGAAAAGAAAAGTTCAGTGAACTGCTTTCGGATTTTATAAAGAAACCACAGGGAAAGCCTACTCTGGTACCTGTGTCAGACAAACGAAAAGCATTAAACACTGCTGCTGAAGATTTTACTGAATAAACGGAGGAAAAAATTATGTCAAAGATTGTAAACCCAACAAAAGTAATCACAGGACCTGGTACACGCTGGAGCTACTGCAACGCATGGGAGCCAAAGGCTATTAACGGAGGTACTCCTAAATACAGCGTTTCACTCATCATCCCTAAGTCAGACAAGGTTACACTTGATAAAGTTCGCGCTGCCATTCAGGCCGCTTACGAAGAAGGCTCATCAAAGCTCAAAGGCAACGGCAAGTCTGTTCCTTCTCTTCAGGCTATAAAGACACCGCTCCGTGACGGAGATATTGAAAGACCTGATGATGAAGCTTATGCAAACAGCTACTTTATCAATGCGAACTCTGCTTCCGCTCCGGGAATTGTTGATGCTGACAGACAGACTATTATTGATCACAGCGAGGTATACAGCGGAGTTTACGGAAGAGCAAGTATAAATTTCTATGCCTTTAACAGCAACGGTAACAAAGGCATAGCATGCGGACTTAATAATCTCCAGAAGATTCGTGACGGAGAACCGCTTGGCGGAAAAGCCAGCGCTGAGTCAGATTTTGATACTGACGATAATGATGATTTTCTTGATTAACTGACAGACGGGCGGGCGTTTGGAGCATATTGCTCTGGGTGGGATTAAGGAGTTTATGTATAAATTAAGTATTGATCTTGAAACAAGAAGTGATGTTGAACTTACTAAATCAGGTGTTTATCCATATGTGGAGTCACCTTTTTTTGATATTCTGCTTTTTGCTGTTTCTGTGGATGACGGACCGGTTACTGTTTATGATCTGGCTTCAGGTGAAAGTATTCCGCCGGATATTCTTGCTGCTTTCTCAGATGAAAGCGTTATAAAAAATGCCTTTAATGTAAATTTTGAACGTATCTGCATTTCTGCGTATCTCCGGAAATACTATCCGGAACATTTTCACAACTGCCGCTCTGACACAGCATCTGCATGCTATCTTCCGCCGGTTTCCTGGCACTGTGACATGATTCATGCCAGATATCTCGGAATGCCTTCTTCCCTTTCTGATGTCGGAAAGCTTCTAAAACTTGAACAGCAGAAAATGACTGAAGGCAGGTCACTTATAAAATATTTCTGCACCCCTTATGAACCCGGAAAGTTCCACTCCCCTGCTGACTCACCTGACAAATGGAATATCTTCAAAGAATACAACAAACGCGATGTGGAAGCTGAACTTGAAATACAGAAAAAACTATCTGTATTTCCTGTGCCGGATAATATCTGGTATGAATTCTATACCGATCAGGACATAAACGACCGCGGAATACTTGTTGACAGGAAGTTCGCTGAAAACGCTGTTGCTCTCGATACCAGAGTAAAGAGCGAGCTTGTAAAGGCTATGCAGAATATAACCGCTCTTGAAAATCCTAACTCTGTAGCTCAGATGAAAAAATGGCTGTCCGAAAACGGCATAGAAACTGAAACACTTGGTAAAAAAGATGTAGCCGAACTTGTAAAAACTGCTCCCCCGGAACTGAGAGAAGCACTTATACTGCGTCAGCAGCTTGCAAAATCATCTGTAAAGAAATACACAGCTATGGAAAATGCAATGTGCGCAGACGGACGTATCCGTGGTATGTTCAGCTTTTACGGAGCCAACCGCACCGGTCGTTTTTCCGGGCGCTATGTCCAGCTGCAGAACTGCCCTCAAAACCATATGTCAGATCTGGAAGAAGCCAAGGAGCTTATAAAGTCCGGAAACTTTGAAGCCGCCGAACTTCTATATGACGATATTCCTGATGTCCTGTCACAGCTTATACGTACTGCGCTGATTCCGCGTGAAGGAACGAAATTCATTGTAGCAGATTTCAGTGCAATTGAAGCCAGAGTCATAGCGTGGCTTGCCGGCGAACAGTGGAGAATGGACGCTTTCCGGAACGGCGAAGACATTTACTGTGCTTCTGCATCAAAGATGTTCGGTGTTCCTGTTGTAAAGCATGGTGAAAACGGTCATCTGAGGCAAAAAGGTAAGGTAGCGGAATTGGCCTGCATTGCAGAGGGGCAGCTTGTTCTTACCGATAATGGTTTGATTCCAATAGAAAAAGTAACTACAAATGATAAACTCTGGGACGGAGAATCATGGGTATCACATGATGG